>MGXH01000029.1 GCA_001801305.1 Gammaproteobacteria bacterium GWE2_42_36 | reverse complement strand
CGAGATATAGCTTCGTCGATTAAAATCGAAATTTTGGTGCCGGATTTTCGTGGATGTCAGGATGAAGCGCTTGAGATTTTAGGAAAAACGCCCGCTGATGTATTTAATCATAATATCGAAACAGCACCCCGGTTATATGCTTCGATTTGTCCTGCAGCAGATTACGCACGATCATTAAAATTATTACAAGCGCATAAAAGATTATTACCGCAGGTACCGACAAAATCGGGGATGATGCTGGGGTTAGGTGAAACGAATGAAGAAATTGAAATGGTGATGCGCGATTTGCGTGCGCATGGTGTTGATTGTTTAACCTTGGGACAATACTTGCAGCCCAGTTTAAAACATACCCCCGTCGATCGGTATGTGACGCCAGAAACATTTCGTGATTTTGAAAAGCTCGCCTATCAGCTGGGATTCAGTTATGCGTCTTGCGGGCCGTTGGTTCGATCCTCGTATCATGCGGAAGAACAGTCCAAGCTTGTGCTGCGAGAGAAGTAGTTTAGGGACTATTGAGGGTCCTTTCGGTGTTTTCGGGGCGGACATCAAACCGGACATTTCTATTTGTTGCTAACACTGTTCTGAATGACCTGTTTTCGTTCGATTCAATTGCTGTTACAATTACGCTGAATTGATATTCCGTCATCAACGGGACGTATCGGCTTAAAGTAATAATCCAAATTAAATATCAATAGGAAAAGCTATGTTTACACGTGAGATGTCTATTAAAACATTTGATCCTGAATTGTGGCATGCCATTGAGAAAGAACGGATGCGTCAGGAAGATCATATCGAGCTCATTGCGTCAGAAAATTATGTAAGCCCACGCATACTCGAAGCACAAGGTTCGGTGCTCACGAATAAATATGCCGAAGGTTATCCATCCAAACGTTATTATGGTGGATGTGAATATGTTGATCAGGTTGAGCAATTGGCGATAGATCGTGCAAAAACATTATTTCATGCGGATTATGCTAACGTGCAGCCACATTCTGGTTCTCAAGCGAACGCCGCTGTTTATATGGCGTTGCTCGAGCCGGGCGATGTCTTATTAGGGATGAGTTTGGCGCATGGCGGACATTTAACGCATGGCGCTTCGGTAAGTTTTTCAGGGAAAATGTATCGTGCGATTCAATACGGCGTGAACATAGAAACCGGATTGATTGATTATGATCAAGTCGAACAGCTAGCGAAAGAACACCATCCTAAAATGATCGTAGCCGGTTTTTCTGCTTATTCGCGTATCATTGATTGGCAGCGATTGAGAGAGATCGCGGATCGCGTGGGGGCTTATTTGGTTGTGGATATGGCACATGTGGCTGGACTTGTTGCTACGGGGCTTTATCCATCTCCTGTGTCAATTGCCGATGTAACGACGACGACGACGCATAAAACGCTCCGCGGGCCTCGCGGCGGGTTGATTTTAGCAAAAGCCAATCCGGATATTGAGAAAAAACTGAATGCAGCCGTATTTCCTGGGTTGCAAGGCGGCCCCTTGGAACACATTATCGCGGCAAAGGCGGTGGCTTTGAAAGAAGCGATGCAGGATGATTTTAAAGTGTATCAGCAGCAAGTGGTTCGTAATGCACAAGCGATGGCGAAAGAAATGATGGAACAAGGCTATAAAATCGTTTCTGGCGGCACCGACAACCATCTGTTTTTAATTGATCTGATCGATAAAAATGTGACAGGCAAAGACGCGGAGTTAGCGTTGGCGAAGGCCTATATCACGACCAATAAAAACACGGTCCCCAATGAGCCTCGTTCACCTTTTGTGACCAGTGGTTTGCGCATTGGAACGCCGGCCATTACGACGAGAGGCTTTAAAGAAATGGAATGCCGTCAAATTGCGCGATGGATGGCTGAAATATTAAATCGCATGACTGATACAACTTGTGCAGAGCAGATTAAGCAAGAAGTACTGGCGCTATGTCAGCGATTTCCCGTTTATGAATTTAACCGATAGAGATTTTATATGAAACCAGCAGCGCGCAGAAAAGCGCGAAAATTGGCTGTTCAGGCCTTATATCAATGGCTGATTGCTCAGTCGCCGATGAATGAAATTGAGACGCAGTTTTTATCAAATGAAAATTTGCAGGAAACAGATGTCGAATATTTTTCTGATTTGATTCGTGGCGTTGAAACGCATGTTGACCAATTGGATCAACATTTCACGCCTTTTTTAGATCGGGCCATAAAGACACTCGATCCCGTAGAATTATGCATATTGCGTTTATCGACGTATGAATTTGCATACCGACCCGAAATTCCTTTTCGTATTATTTTAAATGAAGCACTCGAGCTTGCAAAAATTTTCGGATCAACGGATGGATTTAAATTTGTTAATGGGGTTTTGAATAAAGTAGCGAGACAGTTGCGACCACATGAATTGATCTAACGCCTGAACGAAAACAATCATGTTAACCCAAATGAGGCGGGATATTTAGTGGATCGTTTGCCCGGCTAGAAAACATTTTGTTAAGACTCGGCTGGCGATCTCTCGGCCTTTGTTGTGTCCATAGCGAACCATAAAAGAATCAGTTAAATCAGAAATCCAGGCGGGTATGTTGTTTTTTGTATCGTGAATATGCTCGAATAATTCATCAATCAGAACTAAAGGTTCACCATCATTTAATTCAATATGTTTTTGGATGATTGTTGCAGCCAGTTTCATATCAAAATCTTGTGTGGGCCAATCGTTTTTCATCTTTACTCCAATTAATCGCTTTCAATAGCTTATCTGATATTATTTCAATATAGTCGTTAATTGTCGTTTTGCAAGTTATTCCTGTTCTTCTTTACGGCGCAGAAAAGCAGGAATATCTAAATAATCCATATCTTGTTCGTCAATATTGTCGAGTGGCTTCGAGGGGATATTTCGTTTACGCATGATGGTTGGCTTTTCTAGTTGCTTAAAATCATCGGCTGAAATAGCCTCTGTTCTTCCTGTTGGCTCGTAAACTGAGCGTGTCCCCGTTGTTTTCTTACCATTTAAGCCTGTGACGACAATGGTAACTCGCATTTCATCGGTCATTGTGGGGTCGATGACGGTACCGACGACAACAGTGGCTTCTTCGGAGCTGATGTTTTTAACTACTTCGCCGACTTCTTCAAACTCACCGATAGACATATCAAGTCCTGCGGTGATGTTCACTAACACGCCTTTGGCGCCAGAGAAATTAACATCTTCTAATAAGGGGCTGGAAATAGCTGCTTCAGCTGCTTTTCGGGCACGGTCTTCGCCCACGGCAACGCCCGTTCCCATCATCGCCATACCCATTTCGCGCATGACAGTGCGTACGTCAGCAAAGTCCACGTTGATGAGCCCTGGTTTTGTAATTAATTCTGCAATACCTTGCACAGCGCCGAGCAATACATTATTGGCCGCTTTGAAAGCATCCAGTAAGGTAATATTTTTTCCTAGCACTGCCAGTAATTTGTCATTAGGAATTGTGATGAGTGAGTCGACGTAATCGCTTAATTCACGAATGCCGCGATCGGCGACTTCCATGCGGCGTCGACCTTCAAAGGAGAAAGGCTTCGTGACCACAGCGACCGTTAAAATGCCTAAATCTTTAGCGATTTGTGCGATAACCGGTGCTGCGCCCGTGCCTGTGCCGCCACCCATACCGGCGGTAATGAACACCATATCAGCACCATCGAGAATTTCTTTGATGCGGTCTCGATCTTCTTCAGCTGCTTGGCGGCCGATTAAAGGATCTGCGCCTGCGCCTAATCCTTTGGTGATTTCAGAGCCGAGTTGAACGAGTGTTCTGGCGTTAGAACTTTTGAGCGCTTGTGCATCGGTATTAGCACAAGCAAAATCAACGCCTTCGATGTTTTGAGAAACCATGTGCTCAACTGCATTTCCGCCGCCGCCGCCGATACCGATCACTTTAATGATAGCGCTTTGAGGAATGCTTCCGACTAGCTCTAATTCAAACATAAATTTAACTCCCAAAACCTTGAAAATAATGAGTCGATTCTTACACAAAAGTCTATAAACGGCAAATGATTTACCGATATTGGAAAGGATTGAGCAGAGTAGTTACATGATGAATTTTATTTCAGGGGCCACGCAATCAAGTCGCGAGATGATGAGGGCCTATTCTTTTAGAAATTTCGTGCGTGAATGCATAAAATTTCCGAAATCCAGGTCGATACGATGGTTTATCGCGAAGCAACGCGTGTTTAAATTCATCCTTCTTCTGGCCGTATTTTTTACTTAAAAATATGAGCTACCGATGGATTTTAGCCTTGAGCCACTTTAACGCTTATTTATCGGAAATAGTGCTTGTTTTTAAAAATGGCCCTGGTAATAATAGCTGCGCTTTTGACGGTTGAAATGAAATAAGTTTGATGGTTTAAAAGCAGGTTCTAGGCCTAGCGATTGTTTATAAAATAAATAATTTAATCGTTAGAAAAAAACATAAAATTAGTAACATTTATGGCGAGGTCCTATGAGAAGCAAAAATAAATATAAAGCGCTCGTTACGTTGTCGGCATTGAGTTGCGCTTCTTTAGCGTTTGGTGCTGATACGAATTCAGCGACTTTAGAACAGTTGCAACAACAAGTGAACAAGTTGCAAGCGCAAGTAACGGCGTTGAAAACGCAGCAATCTAATACTTCCTCAAAAGCTCAGAAGGAGAGTGCTCAGGCAGAAACGCCTGCGCCGGCTGGATTATCAGGTATTTATGGATATATTCCGGGTTTCAGTAATTCGGTTGTCATTCAACCATTTATAAATAAGCCAACTTATTATTCTGGTGGGCAATTGGTTGTTAACGCGCCGGGGATCAATGAAGACGAAAAATTACTTTATCGTCGTTATCTGAATGAAGCGCAATTGCAAGCAAATGGGCAGCCACAACCGACAACACCTCGCTTGGTGTTGAGTGGTGACGTCGAAGGGAAGGCTTTTTATACCCGTCCTTATCACGGGCCTCGTACAACCGATCTAAATTTAACGGGCGCTGAGTTGGATGCTTTTGCGGAAATCAGCAAATGGGTGAATGGTTTTGCCACTTTTGAATATGATAATTCTTTCAATACGGCAGGAACGCGACGTGTCAGTAATTCTAATATTCGGTTAGGGAAAGGATTTTTAACGTTAGGTAATTTGGCAGAGTCTCCAGTTTTTGGTAGCTTGGGTCAAATGAATGTACCTTTCGGTCGATATTCCTCTTTCATGATTTCAGATCCGTTGACTCAAACGTTAGCGAAAACAAAAGCACGCGCTTTGTCACTCAGTTACATTGCTTGGAATCCAGCAACTAATATTATTACACCTTATGCGCATGCTTTTGGTTTCAAAGGAGATGCAAAATACGGTAACAGCAATATGGTGAACCAATATGGCGGTGACCTCGGTTTTTGGTTAGGTAACAATGATACCTGGAATATGGACAGCGGTGTCAGTTATATCGCTGATATGGCTGATGCGGCAGGTATGCAAGAAACGGGCCGAACGGATGTTGCTTTCCAAGGGTTTGATCAAACGGGGTCTAACGAGAAGATGATTCGAGGTGTGCCGGGTTTTGATTGGCATAATACCTTTACCTATAACAAATATAATGTGGTGATGGAATACGTGACTGCGATGACGTCATTCTCACCGCTTAATGCCACTTATAATGGTCGTGGCGCGAAACCGAGTGCCGCTAATCTGGAAGGCGCTTATAACTTTACGCTCTTTACTTTGCCGACTTACTTTGCAGCGGGTGTGCAAGGGTCTAAGGACGCGTTGGTATTTAATGTGCCTCGAGTGCGTTATATTGCCGCATTAAGTTCAACTGTTTTGACGAACACTGTGCTCACGCTCGAATATCGTCATGATGTGAACTATGGTTCGCACGATACAGCAACAGGTGCAGGTGCTATTGCTTATAATACGGCAGAGTTGGGTAAATCGGATAATGCCGCCATTGCTAAAATCGGCGTGTATTTCTAACCTTCCTTCAATGATCGAAACGAAAATCCCCGCGTTCTGCGGGGATTTTTTTGCAGCAATTATTGCTTGCAAAGCCTATCTTTTTCACAGACACTTTCCATTCCGAAGCAGTTTATTTTTCTAGAACTTATTTTTAAAAACCTTGTTCACATCTTGTTTTTTCTTAAAAACCCAATTCAGTATTTTTTTGTAACTACCCAGGTGAGATCGTGATGAACGTTCCTGTGAGCGTGCTGAGTAGTTACATTTTTTTTAAAATCAGATTCAGGCCGTTAAAAAACAGCCAAAAACCGTTCAATATTTTTATTCAAAAGAAAGGGGTTACCATGCAGAAGTCATTTTGTTTTATATTAGGGTTAACGAGCGCTTGCGATAAACAGTGTGTTTTATGCTGTAATAATTACGACGAGATTTATAAAAATGTGGCGTTAGATTTTGACCGACTAGGACCCAAGTTACGTGATATGCGCACTTTTTGTACGTCTGAGCTATTTAAAAATAGGTTTGATTCGGTGTATGTCATGCTGACCGGTGGAGAAGCTTTTTTATATAAACAAGTCGATCAAGAAGGGAAAACAAGAAATTTATTTGATATTATTGAGGCTGTTCAAGCGGAGATACCGAGCGTAAGAATTGTCATAAAAACAGGCGGATTTTTTGCGCATCATCAAAAGACGGCTCAATTATGGGATCGTATTTCACGCGCCTATGCTTATCCGGAAGTAGAGTTTCGTTTAGGGTTTAATTTATATCAAAAACAAGGGCAAGGTGCAGAAGAAAGGTTGATTGATATGACGCAGCGAATGTTTGCTCATCAAAAAACAGCCATTCTCGATACGATTTATGATAAAAATAATTTACAGCGAACAGCTGAAATGCTTGAGAAGGGTTTTCAACAGCTGGGTTTTTATTTGGAAAAAAATACCCTTGTTTCACTTATTCAGAAAAATCCTGAGGAGCACAAAAGAATTAACATGACAAATAAAATGCACAAGATTTTTTTAGATATAGGGCCCGCTTATGCGCCAAATTTAGCGTCGGCTGTTTATGATTATTTTGAGGAAGCGCCCAACTCATGCCCGACGATCGATATGTATCCCAATTATCTTTATTATGACGCGGCATTCAATCTGATCCATTGTAATGATTCTTACATCGATGCAAGTTTTCCGCCGATTCGATTGCCAGTCAACACGGTTCTTGAAGAGTGGTTGTTGATGAAAGAACGATTTGAACGGCTTCAACAGTTTTTATTAACGACACAAAAACAATTTAAAACCAGAAAGGAGCGTTGTTTTTTTTGTACAAAATATGTGATGAAGCAGGATTGAGGCTTGAGAGAAGATGTCGTTATACGACGTTTTTTATAGGGGGCACTCCTGATGGATGCCCCTGCGGATAGGGTGATTGATGATCGATCATTGATCAGTGAATCGTAGCGCCGTATCCGACACATCGCTTTTTTTCGTATACAGGGCACGCGAAAACTCCGTGTTTCGTTTTGATAATTCAGGTAATATTCGAGGTCCTATTTGACTGATTAAGAAAGCGGATTAACTGAAAGTGCAGTTGAAGAAACATTTAAAGTCCATACCCTTGCATTATTATGTTGTGGGTTCAGGTTGGTTGAGCCGCATCGTTATTGCCGGCGTTCAAGTCCTATCTATTCCTTTGGTGTTGCGTTTTGTGGGTACAGAGCAATATGCTTTATTTGCCGTGATTACGGGTCTTTTGTTGTGGTTTAATTTGGCCGATTTAGGTTTGGGCCCGAGTATTCAAAATCACATTTCTTTATTGCGTGTTAAACAAGAAGATACCAAAAGTTTTTTAAGCAGCCTGACGCTGTTTATTTTTTTGCTGGGCATTATCGAAATAGTGGTCTTTTCGTTGATTGCTCCTTTTTTACAGCATTTTTTATTGCATAAATTAACTTCGCAGGCGTCAAGTTATTTGCTTGTTGTCGCTGGGAATATGTACATTCTTGCCGCATTATTTGGTATCTCTTATAAAATTTTCTTTGCACAGCATCGCGGTTACTGGGCTTATGCTTACCAAACGATGAGTTATCTGGGTAGTTTACTATTGGTATTACTGTTGATTTTTTTAAAGATCGATCAAAATAAATTATTATGGGTATTGTTGGGATGGACGGTTCCACAAATGGCGTTTGCATTCATATCATTTTTACATGCAGTGCCTTTGCGTCAATGTATTGTTGCAGCCGATTTTAGCGTCTTTAAAAAAATGCTATCAAAAGCGTGGCAATACAGTGTCAATGCCGTGGGTGCTGCTTTTGTTTTAGGGATTGATTATGTGATTATGTCTCAGTTGCTGAATGCCAATGATATTACGGTCTATAACGTGTTTAACCGGATTTTTTCATTTATGTATTTTGGTTATACGGCCGTACTTATTGCCTTATGGCCAGTGCTCTCAGAACATTATGCCGATTCTAAAATCGAAAAATATCGCCGAGCTAATGCGATGTTGATTCGCAATGGATTAATGGCCACTTTATATGTGGTGACGGGAACGCTGATTATTTTTATTTTGAGAAAACCCCTATTATTAATTTTTTCAAAAAATACCTTGGTTATTCCCGGTATCGCGATTTTATTGTTTGGATTTTATTATATAACACGGGTTTGGACGGATACTTATGCGACCGCGATTCAAAGTCGTAATAAAATCGCTTTTATTGCAGCGACAGTGCCTATCCAAGCAATTACGAGTGTTATTTTTCTGTATTATTTTAGTCGCTGGTTAGGGTTAAGTGGTATTATCTTGGGGTTAGCTTTATGTTTTTTAATCACGGGATTTTGGCTTTTGCCTGCTTACCATTATTATTCTATCCGAAAAATGAAGAATGAATTATGTTAAAACTTTCCTTTTGTATTCCGACCTATAATCGAGCCGAGTGCTTACAGCAATTGCTCGATAGTATTCTCGAACAAAAACCCGATCCCAGCCAAGTTGAGATTTGTATCAGCGATAATGCATCAGAAGATCACACACAGGCTTTGGTGCGTGATTATCGACAGCGTTATCCAACGATTGTTTATCATCAGTTTTTGTCGAACCAGGGATTTGATCAAAATTGTTTGAAAGCCGTTGATGTAGCGCGGGGGGAATATTGTTGGCTTATGGGCAGTGATGACATAGTTGAGCCTGGCGCTATTCAATCAGTGCTTGATCGGCTTAATCAATATCCTGCTTTATCCGGCATGTCCGTTAATGTGAAAGGGTACACGTCGAATCTTAAAAAAGAAGTTTGTGTTCGGCAGCTATTTTCACCTGATGCGCAAGATCAATTATTGCAGGGGTCACCTCAAATCTTTTCGGCGTTAACTACGCAATTTGGATTTATGTCAGCACAGATTGTGAAGAAAGCCTTTTGGCGGGAAGTGTTGGCGAATGAATCAGTTCAAGCTTATTGCACCGGTTATATTCACGTATTTATGATAGGGCGTATTATTTTAAATCACCCCACGTGGTTTTATTTTCCAAAACGATGTGTGGGCTTTCGTACAGAGAATGATCTCGCCTTATTGGGCAATCGTTATAAACGGCTAGAATTGGATTTAACGAATTATGAAAAAATAGCAGCTGCATTATTCGGTCCTATGACGAATCAATATATTTCCTGGATGTCTAATATTTGTAAAGTGCATATTCGGTCGGCGGTGCTGGGTATAAAATTTCACGCAAGTGTTAGAGATGGTTGGAAAGCGTTTCGCTTATGCTTAAAGCATTGTGGTCGATATCAAACATTCTGGTTTTATGTGGCGCCTTATTTTTTGGTGCCAACTTTTATTTTAAAACCAATTCGATCTGCTTATTGTTTAACTTTTCAGCGATGGCGTTTGTCTCGATTATCCAAACAATCAGAGAATAATCATTTATGTCGATAAAACGATATGAAACCATGTCTTGGCAGGGGAAAATCATTCTCGTCTTTTTGGATGCGCTATGTGCATTTTATTTGTTATTTCATCGCGCAAAAAAAATGTCGGCACAATTTTCATTGCCTCGAAAAATTTTATTGGCAAATCGAGGGCATTTGGGCGATGTGATTATCGCGACCAGTATTTTACCACTGATTAAAGCCGCTAATCCTGCCTGTGAAATTGGTTTTTTGGCGGGTTCATGGGCGCGGCCAATTTTAGAACGGCATCCGTTGATTGACCAAATTTATTATGATGATCATTGGTATGTGAATCGTTCAAAACAATCGTTATATAAAAAAATCGTACATTATTTTCGTTCACGACGCGCCGTTTTGAACGCTTTGTGTGAGGCGCATTATGATGTTGCAATCGACTTGTATGCTTATTTCCCCAATGCAGCGGCACTTTTATTTCAGGCACATATTCCGCGGCGCGTTGGGTATACGCGCGGTGGGTGCGGCGCTTTGTTTACTGATCCACAGCCGTGGATTTTGAAAGATCAGCATGTCGTTGATTATCACATAGCACTATTGAATGTTGTTTTCCCTGAAATACAGCATATTGCCAATCTGAAACCAGTATTGCCTCGTAATATAACGATCGATTTACATCGATTTCTACCCGATCATTTTTTGCAGCGAGGGTTTATTGTGTTACATCCGGGCTGTGGCAACACGATTAAAGAATGGCCGATGGCACAATGGAAAATGCTGGTTAAAAAAATGATCGATCACGCCATTCATTTTGTGTTAACCGGCCAAGGCGAGCATGAATCGACGCTGATCTCACAAATTCAGGTTGAATCGCCGCTTTGTATTAATTTATGTAATCGATTAACTTTTCCTGAGCTTGTCGAAGTCATTGCTACGGCTCGTTATTTTGTCGGTGTGGATTCAATGGCGGGGCATATTGCTTCCGCTGTTGATACTGCGGGGGCGATTATCGGAAATGGGATGAGCGCTCCATTTCATTGGAAACCGCTATCTCAAAAGATCGATTATTTGATTCAACCCACGTCTTGTGCGCCGTGTTATCATATCCAAGGGTGTGCATCGATGACTTGCGTTAGAGACGTCAGTGTTGATGCGGTGTTTCAAAAAATTACCGAGAATTTACTATGACTGGACTTATGCAAAACGATGAGATGCGCGGCGGAAACGAGTGGGTTTTCAACAAAGCAGATCGCTTTTTGCATAAGTCCAGTATGAAAATTGCTATTGTGTGTGACTGGTTAGTCACTTATGCTGGCGCCGAACGCGTTTTAACACATCTATTGCAGTGTTTCCCCGAAGCTGATTTGTTTTCAGTGATTGATTTTTTGGAAGAGGATGTGCGGCAACATTATTGCTTAGGTAAGAAAGCCAAGACGACATTTATTCAACGGTTGCCGAAAGCGAAAACGCACTATCGCACTTATTTGCCGCTGATGCCGCTTGCAATCGAGCAGCTCGATCTATCTGCGTATGATTTAATTATTTCCAGTTCACACGCTGTGGCCAAAGGGGTGATCACGGGCCCGAATCAAAGGCACATCAGTTATGTGCATTCACCCATGCGTTACGCGTGGGATTTCCAACATCAATATTTGCGAGAATCCGGCTTGCAAAGCGGATTGAAATCGATGGTGACGAGATATTTATTACATCGATTAAGATTATGGGATTATTGTTCGGCGGCTCGAGTGGATCACTTCATCACGAATTCCGCGTATATTGCGAAACGTATTCAAAAAGTGTATCGGCGAGAAGCGACGGTGATTCACCCGCCCGTTGATGTGGAACATTTTGCCTGTTGCGCTGAGAAAGAAAATTTTTATTTAACGGCGTCTCGTTTTGTGCCGTATAAACGCATCGATTTAATTGTGAAAGCCTTTGCGCAAATGCCGGATAAAAAATTGGTTGTGATTGGTGATGGGCCTGACGAGAAAAAAATTAAAGCATTGGTAACGGGCAATGTTGAATTGAAAGGATATTTAGAAAAAGAGGCGCTTGTTACACTCATGCAAAAAGCGAAAGCCTTTATTTTTGCAGCGGAAGAAGATTTTGGAATTGTGCCTTTAGAGGCGCAAGCCTGCGGAACGCCTGTGATTGCGTACGGTCGAGGCGGCGCGCTCGAGACGGTTATTGCGCAGAAAACCGGGTTATTTTTTGAGGAACAAGCGCCCGAATCGATTATTGATGCTGTGCAGCGTTTTGAATCAATGCCTGAGAAAATGAAAGCTGAAAATTGCCGAGAAAATGCACTGCAATTTAGCGCGGAACGTTTTCGGCGGGAAATCATGGATTATGTGAAAGTGCATTGCGAATGAACCTGAACTTGGGATAAGAAAGTGCGTTATTTGGACGGCTGTTTTCTGGATCCCGCGGTCAAGCCACGGGATGACGGCTTGTTATTCTCTCACTCGGGCGGGAATTTAAGAAAACCCTCACGTGACTTAGCTTGAGCCTCAGCAATCCCCATTCATTTTTGCAGCCTGTAGCGTATTGGATAGCAGCATCGCAATTGTCATTGGGCCGACACCGCCAGGGACGGGCGTGATCCAACTGGCGCGTTCTTTTGCTATCGTAAATTCCACATCGCCTTTTAAACTGCCGTCCGCCATGCGATTGATGCCGACATCAATCACGACGGCGCCTGCTTGAATCCACTCGCCTTTAATGAATTCTGCTTGACCGGCGCCGACCACTAATATTTCCGCTTGCTTGATTCGATCGATTAAATTTTTAGTGGAACGATGGCAAATCGTGACCGTGCATTTCGCTATCAATAATTCCAGCGCCATCGGTCGGCCGACAATATTTGAAGAACCAATAATCACAGCGTCTTTGCCTCGGAGTGTGATACCGGTTGATTCGATCAGCTTTAAACAGCCGTACGGCGTACAAGGGCGCAAGACGGGATTTCCTTGTGCGAGTCGACCTAAATTGTAAGGATGAAACCCGTCGACATCTTTACTCGGGGCAATGTGTTCGATCACTGTTTGATTGTTGATGTGCGCGGGTAACGGCAGTTGGACTAAGATGCCATGAATGATCGGATTTTGATTGAGGTCATCGATGACGGATAACAGCGTTTTTTCTGTTGTTTCTTCCGAGAGTATTATTTTTTTTGAATGAAAGCCGACTTGCTCGCACGCTTTTTGTTTGTTGGACACGTAAATCTGAGAAGCAGGATTATCGCCGACTAAAATAACGGCGAGTCCTGGCGCTGGTTTTCCTTGTTGTGTCATCGCTTTCACCGCGCCAGCAATTTCTTGTTGAATGGCCTGTGCGATTTTTTTTCCGTCAATTAATTGTGCCGTCATGCATTGTTCCTTATTTGTCTGTAGAGACGTCATCCAGGTATACGCCTGTCGTTAGAGAGGTTTTTCCGCGATTTTACGTGAGTTTGTATTGTTGGAGATCGGATTTTAATTTTTACTCATCGCGACGTGATTTATGCCCTCAATTTTTTAATAGCACTCTACCAGACTTTTTTTGACCGTCAAAATCGAATTTTGTTGCTTTGAAAGTAAATCATTTATATGATGCGAACTCTTTACGGAGCATAGCGCAGTCTGGTAGCGCACCTGCTTTGGGAGCAGGGTGTCGGGGGTTCAAATCCCTCTGCTCCGACCAGATGCCTGCGCCTGTAGCTCATTCGGATAGAGCATCGGCCTTCTAAGCCGAGGGTAGCAGGTTCAAATCCTGCCAGGCGCGCCAATATGGTGGACGTAGCTCAGTTGGTAGAGCCCCGGATTGTGATTCCGGTTGTCGTGGGTTCAATCCCCATCGTTCACCCCAATTTTCCTGTTTCTTGGCTCTTTCCCAAACGAGGGGGCACTATCCTTAACCACATAACACTCTAACTCGTAATCGATAATTGTCAAAATTTTTAAATCCATAAGCGCGTCTTTGGATGAGCTTCATCTTTCGATGAAAACCCTCAGTGATACCATTGCTTTTAGTAAATCGCCACATTCTGGCGATTTCTTCCCGCCATTTTCGCGTTGAACTCGTATGAATTCGCGTTGACTCATAATAAAACCTAACCGGGGAAAAGGGGGGTTGATCTCAACGTTGATCCATAATTCATCCCCTTTTCTTCGGTTATATGAATTATGAGTCAACGTTGCTCTTTTTATCCCCTAAATCATCCTCCTTCGGTTAGGTTTATTATGAGTCAACTCGGTCAACTCGGAATTCGCGCAAAGAAAAATTTCCTTAATATTTCCTTAAGACTTATGGGCTATATTTATCTTCAAAGGATTGAGGTAACTGTTATTGATCGACTCGATTTGATATAGAACCGAGATTTTTCGCCAAAAAGCACTGAATAGTTATTAGGCCTTTAACTTATTTAGGGGAGAGCCAATGCAGGCCAGCCAGGAGATACAAAACTTTACACGTTTTGGACAAAACACCCATCAAGCGACCGTATCTACGAGCACAGCTGCTGCTGTGTTACTCACGCTTGGGCATAAACAAAAAGAGGATTTTCAGAGAAAAAAAGAGCAACAGGCCGCTTCTGGCAAGAGTGAGAGATTAGATCTCTTTTCAGACGAGGAAAAGGCAGCATGCAGAGAGGATATTCAACGATTTTTTCAAGCCGCATTAGAGTGTCCCCTGTTGCATGAAACGCTTGTACCCATCGAAAAAAAAGCGGCAATCCAAGCATTGAAGGGATCTATTGATCAACGGCTTACATATCTGCTACAAACTACTGATCCTATAAGCATATACATTGGTGGCGAAGTGTATTTAGTGATGATCCCACTTCAAGTGGTACTCGGATTGGTTGCTCGTGCAACGTTAAATAGCGAGGTATTGGATCAAGGTAAGACCCCAGAGCAAACAAAAAAAGACCAAGATGCTCGTGTTTTAACACTGTATAATGCCTGTAACCGTTGGAATTCTAATAGAGTTTGTAATCATGGTTTTTTTAATGATCTTGTCTATGCTTTGGATCGTATATGGCCTGGCATCCATCTTATTGGACCTGTACTTCCGTTCATTGAATCTATAGCACGCGAATTTATAACAAAGCGTCTGCAAGATCACCCCAATTTTTTTGTTATTCTTAAGGCATTTGCTCTTGGAGATAACAGTCCGTGGGAAAGATTTCTCCAAGAAATCAAAGAAGAAACCAATCGACAGGTGAAAGCGGGTATAGAAAAAAACGGGCTGAACCCAGATGCTCCAGATATCGCAAAAAACAGATCAGACTTTTTTGAGGCATTTGAGAATCTTGATCCATACTGGGATATAACGCAATGGACTCGACATATTGAGGGTATAGGAAATTTAAAACCAGATGATGATGGAGGGTCCAATCGAGAGGCGGCAATCAAAAAAGCTAAACAGATTCTTCAGGATTGCACCTCTTTTGCTGATCTCGAAAAAACTCATTTAAGACAACTTCTAGCGGTGGAAAGGGCCTATCAATTAGCGCTTAAAGTCTATAAAAAAAATGCTACTACGCAGCTAAAATTATTTGCTGAGATTATCGAAAATTCCTTAACTCAGGCTCGTAATTGTTTTGCAGTTTTTGCAAGAGGAGAATTATTAAAAGATACCAATATTGCAGAATTTGAAAATTTTTTTGAGGGGATTTCTGCTGCATTATCCGATGTGCCACAGGTTGAAAGTTTTATGGCCCTTTGGTTTAATCCAGAATCTGATGAACAAGGAAAACAAAGTCTATATAAAAGGCTATCTGTTAGAAATCCTGGGTTAGATCAGGCTATGGAAAAACACTTTACGATGTTACTAGCAAAAAGAGTAGACAGACAAGGTCAGCCGATCTTGGATTTATGGGACGTAAACAGCATTATATTTTCGGCGATATTTCAATCACCTAAAAACTGGTCAGATAATCTCAATACGTTGGTAAAATATAGTATTGCCTTGGTTGAAAACATACTCGCTGGAAAAGCAGCAGCAGGTGCCGATCTTGTAGCGACTTATCCTCGAGAGAAGATGCAGGAATTGATAGAGGAATTACGTCTTTTGGTTGATATCTATCAAGCGTGTAAATCGACAAAAAGTGAAGGGCCTGGCTTATTCCAAAGGTTAGTGGTGTTTCCAATTATTCCAAATCTGCAGGAAGTTCCGCAACCTGTATTGAATTTGATTGCTAGTAAAATCAATTCATTAGACTCTTTAAAGGGCTTGCCACTGCAGTTTATAGAACAGCTCATAACGCCAGAGGGATGGCCTGTGCTGCTTGCTGCAACGATCACTACGGTCGAAGATTTAAAAAAATTGAATAGTTTTTCAAAAGATGTGCGAGCGAAATTGGTAGCAGCTATGCCATGGAGTGTGTTGGCACAATCGCTGACATTCGATCAATGGCTAAAATTAGGAGAAATATCCGCCGAAGTGCGAACGAAATTGGTAACAGCTGATGTACCCCAAGATAAATGGAAAGAGCTGGCACAATCGCTGACATTCGATCAATGGCTAAAATTAGGAAAAATACCTGCCGAAGTGAGAGAGAAATTGATAGTTACTATAGATGCTGTGCCTGATGAGAAATGGACTGCTCTAGCTCAATCACTAACATTCGATCAATGGCTAAAATTAGGAAAAATACCTGCCGAAGTGAGAGAGAAATTGATAGTTACTATAGATGCTGTGCCTGATGAGAAATGGAAAGCGCTGGCACAATCGCTGACATTCGATCAATGGCTAAAATTAGAAGAAATACCCGCCGAAGTGCGAGAGAAATTGGTAACAGCTGGCGTACCCCAAGATAAGGGGAAAGCGCTGGCGCAATTGCTGACATTCGATCAATGGCTAAAATTAGGAGAAATACCTGTCAAAGTGCGAGCGAAATTGGTAACAGCTGGCGTACCCCAAGATAAGGGGAAAGAGCTGGCACAATCGCTGACATTCGATAAATGGCTAAAATTAGGAGAAATACCTGTCAAAGTGCGAGAGGAATTGATAGCTGCTGTGCCTGATGAGAAATGGACTGCTCTAGCTCAAGCACTAACATTCAAGCAATGGCTAAAATTAGGAAAAATACCTGCTAAAGTGCGAACGAAATTGGTAACAGCTGATGTACCCCAAGATAAATGGAAAGAGCTGGCACAATCGCTGACATTCGATCAATGGCTAAAATTAGAAGAAATACCTGCCGAAGTGCAAGCGAAATTGGTAACAGCTGATGTACCCCAAGATAAATGGAAAGAGCTGGCGCAATCGCTGACATTCGATCAATGGCTAAAATTAGAAGAAATACCCGCCCAAGTGCAAGCGAAATTGGTAACAGCTGATGTACCCCAATATAAATGGGGAGAGCTAATAAGATCGGTTACATTTGGGGAATTATTAAAATGGCATACATTACCTTCTGACATACAAATACAATTAATGGCTGCAGTTAGAATATTCAGCGCACATTTTACATCTCAAAGATTGGACGATTGTCGTCAATTACCAGCTGAAATACAACTAGTGTTAGTGCGGGTTATGAATCCAAGCGAAACAAAGCAAAACGAGCTTAACCTGCTTTATGTTTCTCGATTATTAAGGCGTTTTCAATTGCTGCAAGATGTTCAATTGCTGAAAGATACTTTATTTTTTCGAAATACTCGTTCATTTGTTTCAATCGTATTAAATGAGTTGGCTTTAAAATCATTTTCAATGACCAGAGAAAGTGAAAAAAGAGCGCAAATGGTTATTGATTCGATAGTTGAATCGATAGATTATTTCCCTCGTTTGCGACACATAGAATCTTTATCTAAACAGAAAAAGGGCCCTTTAATACAGACGATATTAAAAAATCAAGGGTTAATTTTCGATAGTGTTGCGGATACAATAAATTTTGGTCAGCTGCAACAATTGATGGAATTACCGGCAAAGATACGAAAACCATTGATAGCTGTCATGTTACGAGATCAATCTACTCTAGATAGAATCGCTCAAGCATCAACAACACCTGATCGTATGTCTTGGTCTGATTTAAGTAAGATACCCAAAAAAATACGTAATCCGCTTATTTCAGCTGCTCGCAGAGAGGGAAAAGAAATATATGATGATCTTAAATATGATTTTTACGGTGATGATTTTCGTCTTGGTCATTATCACATAGGGAAGAGAAAAAGTCTTTTTCGAAGGGCGGTAGGTTTCGTTATAGGTATTGGTGCGATATTGTTAGGGGGCGAATTATTTCTTGCGGGAGCGTTGTTAACTGCCACGTTTATTGGTTCATCAATAGGAATTCCATTAATGGCTGCAGCGGCGGGAGTGATGGGTGCTGGCGTTACTGCTGTAGCGACTGCAGTAGGCGTAAGCTCTGCTATAGCTATACCTGTAACAGGTGCTACCACAGCGCTTGCTGGTGGAGGAATTGCTGCTGCCGGTGCTGGAGTAATAGTAGCAGAAAACCATAGAATTATAGGGAGCACAGCAATGTTCTTTAGAAAATTAGGTAGAAAAATGGTTATGCCAGCGCCAGTTAAAAATGAAAAATCAACACGTGGGCATTCCCCTTCAATGTTTGCAACTACACGATATGCACGAGAGCCCGGATGGGGCGAAGGCTTACCAGCAGGGATTCGACCGAGAGGTCGATAAAAAATTGCGGGATGACGAAAGGCTGGATTGCTTCGGCTATGCCTTGCCATGACGGAGACTTATATTGAGCAGAGATGGTTGTCTAACGAAAAAATAACTATATTTAGCATCACACCCATTTACGCCGGGATGAAATCGATCTTGCGATCTTCAAGACTCGCGTGTATGACTTGCACGGTAATGGGATGGCCGCGGCGATAGGTTTTATGTGGGCGTTCGCCGATTAAACATCACCTGATCGCCGCGTTGCAATTGATTCTTAAAAATTAAGTGGCGAAATTTTTTTTATCGACTATATTTTGCGCGTAGATATTTATGCATTTAATAATGCAAGTGAGGGAAAAAATGTTAAGCTCAACTGATGGATTAATGCAATTTGTGACAGGTTTATCGCAAGATGATCAAACGGCACTGCGAAATTGTTTGCAATCTTTAGATCAAATGGGTGTCCTAATAGGGCAGATGCTAGGCGTAGTTCATAATTTGATTTTAGACTCTAAAAATCGCTTTATTCTTTATCGTCATGAATTTCTTTTGAGAAATCTTGGAATTGCTCAATGGCCTAGACAGGAAAAACTAATACTTACATCAGAAGATGAAATTCAAAGATTTAACGATTTTTTCGCTACTTTTTTAACTACTACAGAAAGCCAACAAAGGGCTTTAGAAGCTTATCAGAGCTTAGTGGCGCAGCGAAAAAAAGGTGGTTTTGGGTTCGCCCCCGAGATTGGTGTATTTGGAAAGCTGTCGGAGCGAACAATACAAGAGTTACAGGTTGAAATTGCTGTATGTCGCGCGCAACCGCTTATTGATATTGATTGGAAATATTGCTCTTCGCAAGCGGGAAGGCCCGGGGCTTCACCAAGACTTTTAGGCGGGGGTATATCGGATACTATGCTCGCAGGTGTTCCAAGAGAGCCAGTAGCGTGTCTCTTCTCGGTTAAACATCAAGCGGGGGAAGAGATTTCAACAGATGATGCTATTAACGTAGTTTGTTATTTTGAATATCTTAAAAAGCATAAGCGTATTTCTGGATATAATTTTACATATAACTCGACAAAATTGCGTGTTTCTATAAATTTTAATAGGAAAGATGATCAATTATATGGGACAGACTGCCTGCCTGAATTATCTGGCGAATCGCCGCTGGTTATTGAAGCTTTAAGTGAAAAAGTGGTAGAACTTAACGAAAGGGCTAGTAAAGAGAGTGGCTCTTCCATAACTTGGGATAAAGCAACAGAGCTCAGAAAAAGAGGGAGTTTGCCTACACTACTTGCTTCTCAAGGGATATCTTCTACGGACACATCAATGTCTCGTGATCTGAGCACGCCGTTATTGTCAGGAAAGTCAAAATCCAAGCCATTTTGGCGAAATTGGAAATTTTGGCTAGGCGTGGGTGTTGCTGTGACGGCAGTTGCTGCGGTAGCTTTAACAATAGTCACGGGCGGTGCTGCTTTAATGTTAGGTGCGCTTGCTCTCGGTGGTCTTACTGCGGCGGTTGTTGCAACTGTTGTCGCGACTACTGCTGCAAAAGCTGCCGCTGCGAGTGCTACAGCGGCAAGTTCAGTTGCGCTTGCGCCGTTAGCATCAGCGACTACCAGTCCTGTTATATCAAGTGTAGCGCCTGCTGCCACGTCGTCGTTGGTGCCGGATGCAGTTTTAGCAGCCACAGGTTTGGCGGCGGTTGTTCCTCCGCTAGCAGCCGCTGCAGCGGCGGTTACATTTTTTAAGATGAACAAAGGTAAGGCAGAGACTGAACTTCTCGAACAGAAAAATTTTCCGATATGTCGTTAGTGTTTTTTTCTGGATCCCGCGGTCAAGCCGCGGGATGATGGAGCTCGACTCATGAATGAAGAGCCTTCGTTTTTACGCCTTTTATCCTGAGCTCAGGATATTTATTTATGCTGGGATAAAGTCAATTCTTCGATTTTCGAGACTCACGCGGACGACTTGCACCGTAATGGGATGGCCGAGTCGATAAGTTTTTCGTGTGCGTGCGCCGACCAAGCGTTGTCCTACCGCATCAAAGGTATAATCGTCATTTTTGAGATCCTCTATCGACACTAACCCTTCGACATAAATATTGTTGAGTTCAACGAATAGGCCGAAATGGGTAACCCCAATAATCGTGCCTTTAAATGTTTCGCCCATCTTGTCGAGCATATATTCGCATTTGAGCCAATTCGTGACATCGCGCGTGGCTTCATCAGCGCGTCGTTCGGTCATCGAGCAATGATCGCCTAACATCAATAAGGCTTCTTCGCTGGGCAACTCATTTTCACGTTGTTCGATGATCGCTTTGATTGCGCGATGGACAAGCAAATCCGGATAACGTCGAATCGGCGAGGTGAAATGCGTGTATGATTCAAATGCTAAACCAAAGTGCCCATCATTATTTGGGGAATAAAAAGCTTGTCGTAGCGATTGCAGTAAAACGCGATGAATCACGTGTTTGTCTTTTCGATCCTCAATACGTAATAGTAATTGTGCATAGTCGATAGGGTCGGGGAGATCACCGCCCGTGAGCGTTAAGCCCAATTCTCCGAGAAAACTGCGTAAATTCGCAAGTTTTTCTGAGTTGGGTCCGTCGTGAATACGATAAAGTCCGCGCGATTTATGCTGTATTAAAAATTTAGCAGCACACACATTCGCGCATAACATCGTTTCTTCGATGATTTTATGGGCGACGGTTCGTTCTGTCGGGACCAGTTGTTTGATTTTTCGTTTTGGACCGAATTGCACTTTGATTTCGGGAATTTCAAAATCGAGTGCGCCGCGTTCGGCACGTCGTTCTAATAAAATTTCATAAAGTGCTTCGAGGTGCTGTAAATGGGGTAATAATTTTTTTTCTTGTGATGAGGCTTTTGCAGACGGTTCTGTCAGCAATGCGGCAACACGATTATACGTTAATCGGGCATGTGATTTCATCACGGCAGAATAAAAGCGAAAGCGAGTGATTTTGCCTAAGGCATTGAGTGTCATATCACAAACGACGCAAAGTCGCTCGACGAGTGGTTTGAGAGAGCACAACTCATTCGATAACTGCTGCGGCAACATGGGAATGACTTTCGAGGGAAAATAAACGGAATTGCCGCGTTCCTGTGCTTCTGCGTCGAGTGTACTACCGGGTTTGACGTAATGGCTGACGTCGGCAATGGCAACCATGAGGCGCCAACCCTTCTTATCAGGTTCGCAATAAACGGCATCATCGAAATCTTTGGCGTCTTGTCCGTCGATTGTGACAAACGGAATATCACGGACATCCGTGCGTTTTTTGATTTCCTGTTCTGGTATTCGATTGGGAATTTTTTCCGCTTCAACTAAAACTGCTTTCGGCCATAGGTGAGGCAATCCATGGGATTGAATGGCGACTTCAATTTCAAGTCCGGGTGCCATGTAATCACCGAGAATTTTTTTAATATGTCCAATAGCAGCGGTATGTAATGTGGGATACGAAATAATATCGGCAATCACGACCTGTCCTGATTTAGCGCCGAGCTTATTTTCTTTAGGGACAATAATATTTTGCTGAATACGACGATTGTCCGGCTCGACAAACCCGATGCCTTCTTTCAGAAAAAATCGTCCGACGATTTGACTGAATTTTCGCTCGAGTACTTCGATTATTTTTCCTTCGCGTCGATGGCGCGTGTCTTTACTCACAATTCTGACGGAGACGTGATCGCCGTCGAAGACTTGGCGCATTTCGTGTTCGGGCATGAATATTTTTGCCGTGCCATCATCGGGCAAGACAAAGCCAAAGCCATCTCGATGGCCGCTGACATGTCCTTGGACGAGTGGCCGAACTTTTATCGGCGTATATTTCCCGTTGCGATGTTTTGTTAATTCGCCGTCACGCAGCATTGCGCGCAAACGTCGATGGAGCGCTTCTTGTTCGAAATCGGTAGTTAAACCTAAAATTTCTAGTAATTGATTTTGCGTGAGGCTGCCTTCGTGTTGCGCTAAGCAATCGAGAATGTATTCTCGTGAAGCAATCGGACGCTCGTACTTTTGCGCTTCGCGAAGCGCAAAAGGATCTTTATGTTGAACGGTTTTTTTCATGGGATAATTATGAACTCATGTAAGTGTATTCGATGGTGTATAGTCGGTCCATTAGCTCAAACGTAATGTAAGTTTTGAGCAAGGTATCTGTGAGTTGTTGTCGCAGCGTTTCAAAATCGGATCGATAAGTGATACGTTCTTGCTGGGAAACCGGTCTTTGAAATTTAAGATGAATATAATCTTTTATTAACAAACGCATGCGATCAAGCAATTGATCGTCGTGAGTTAGGTAATAACTTATCGGTGGTGTTTCTTGAACTTGTAATCGTTCGGTGGAAACACAGTTGTTTTTATACTGTCCGTTTATCATATTATTTCTCCTTCCTGCTAAAAGATTGAACCCCCTTTTGAACTATGAACAAGGTTATTGTATCGATTTATGATCAGCAAGGGAAGGGATGACAGTACGCATTGAAATTTCAGTTTTTAAAGCGAACAAATATTCAGTTAGACGGGCTGCGCCCTTGACTTTGGAAGTTCAACTTGATTCAATGAGGGATAAGTTTGTTGAGGGACAGGGTGCTCGTATGAAAGAAAAATTGATGATGATTGCAGCGAGTTGTTGTTTGGTATTAACGGCTTGTACAAAAGCACCGACAACCCCGCCACCTGACCAGGAATCGACCCATCAAGCGTATGTTGCTTTAGCCGAAGCGGCCGATTCTGTGAGTGAATCACTCAATCAATTGGGCGCAACAGAGCAATCGGCCTACCCGGCACAAACAGTCAGTGAACCGCCAAATCCATCCAGCTACGGGATGGAGGTGCCGACCTCCATTGATTGGAATGGTCCCGTCGAACCATTGGTCAGGCAAATTGCCCAAGCGACCAGTTATCAATTGAAGGTATTAGGTAAAGCACCTTCTATTCCTATTATTGTCACCGCTTCTGAAAAAAATACGCCGGTGGGCGATATTTTACGTGATATCGGATATCAATGTGGCAAGCGCGCCAGTGTGATTGTTTATCCTTCTCGACGTATCATTGAATTAAGGTATGCCAATGAGTAGAGGCGGGCAGCTGATGAATAAAATCTCCCGATATTTTTTGGCGAGCTTGTTCTGCGGGATATTTGTAGTGGGATGTTCGACGCAGCGTCCACCACCGGATACAGAAAAAGTCGCTGATCTTGAACAACTCACGCAACAAGAGCTTCAGCCAAAAGGTCCTGTTGTTGCTAAAATTCGAGAGCAAGCGCTCAAAGAAACCGCGCTCTCTATTGGCGCACAGGGTGGACTCTCAATGCGGTCGCGACAAATTAATGAACTTTTGACGCAAAATCAAAAAGAGCTGGATCGTATTTTCAATTTTTCTGGGCTGATGTTGCCCGATAATGTATTACCGCCTGTGTTGGAAGAAAGTCATCAGTCGCTCAGTTTGGTGGGGCCCAATATTATTACGTTGTCCGACCATACCTACCACATTTTAAAACAAGCACGTTTTGTGACGGCTCCGCCGACGTGGCGAGATTATCTTTGGATGGATTATCAAAAACCCACTTTGCCTGATACTTCTTTATTACCTCAAAATAAACAGGAACGAAAATTATGGAAAACTTACATCGATACGGGTTTTCATCAAGGGATTGATCAGGCTAATAATATTTACCAAAGTAATGTCGCCAGTTTACGGCGAGATTATGCGGGTATGATGCTCTATCGGGATTTATTCGCGAAAAATATGGTCACGAGACCTTATGTCGTTTCTTCCCGATTGGGCGTGACCAGTAATAGCGACCATACCGAAATGCGCATTAACGATCAAGTGCTTGAAATTGCCGCTGTCCCACAATTAAACGCCAATAGTAATCGATGGAAACCTATTATGGTAGAGCCGCAAGATGGACAATCTTAATCAAACGCCAACATCATTCTTTTTTCCTCGTGAGCCATCGCGCTTTCAAGTGGAGGCGATGAATGATTTGCTGATTTACTGTACTCAGCTCGGGGCATCAGATATTACGATCCAAACCAGTGAACCTATTTTTGCAGAAATTTACGGACAATTGCATCGTGTTACTCGTCGCACGTTATCCAATAACGAAGTCAGTGAGATTATCAATGAAATTTATGGGGCAAATGGTACCGCACAATTATTGGGTGGTACCGATATAGATACGCACTATGAATTGCATCCCAGCCGGTCAGAACGATATCGTTTTCGTATCAATGCGACGGGTTGTGTGGTCGAAGGGCATCAAGGGATACAAATTACCGCGCGAGTCATTCCGAATGAGCCGCCTGATTTAGCAACGTTGGGTTTGCCGCAACGTTTATTAGACGCTATTTCACCGGATCAAGGGATTGTTTATGTCACGGGAGCGACAGGTTCAGGTAAAACGACGTTGCTTGCGGCGATTATCAAATCCATTGTGACAGCGGAGCAAGGTAATCGCAAAGTCGTGACCTATGAATCTCCGATCGAATTTGTTTTCGACAGTGTGCCCAAGCCAACGTCGATTGTGAGTCAATCCGAAATCCCGCGGGATTTACCTTCTTTTTCGGCAGGTATTCGCAATGCATTGCGACGAAAACCCGGGCTGATTTTAGTGGGTGAGTCGCGAGATCAGGAAACAATCGCAGCGGCATTAGAGGCGGCGATGACAGGCCATCCGGTTTATACGACGTTACACAGTAATGGCGTGGCGGAAACCGTGCGACGTTTGGTGACCTCTTTTCCGTATGAAGAACGGCACGGCCGAACGATTGATATTATCGAAACTATGCGACTGGTGATTTGGCAAAAATTGGTGCCGACAGTCGATGGTAAACGTGTTGCACTCAGAGAGTATTTGGTCTTTGATGAGAAAATCCGAGATCAATTACTGGAAGGCGATTTGGATAAAGTGACGGCACGCACACGAGAGTTAGTAAAAACAGCCGGTCAGCCGATGGCCGCAGATGCGCAGGAAAAGTTTAATGCGGGCATCATTTCAGAGCGTACTTATAAATTAATTATAGCCGGCTCAAAAAGCGCGGATAATGATGCGAGACAGGGATAATTTTTTAATCAAAAGATAGCGCTGCTCGCGTACCTTGATCAATCTGCGTCGTATTTAAATGGACGTCTGTCCGTTTGCCTCGATGTGTCTTTTCGAGAGATGTTCACGCTGATTCTGAATAGCGAGCATCCTCATCCATTTTCTGCCTCTCGCTATTACTTATTCAAAAAACTCAGGGTCCTTTCTATTTAACAGTAACAGCAGCGGTATCTGTCTCCTTAGGCTTATCTTTGTGAAGCTCTTTGCCAATAGCACCCCCATAGCTACTCGCTGCCGGAGCCGCGGAACCAACGCCTGACGCTGCTTTGCTGGCCATGGGTGCGAACCCTTGTTTGACTTCTTCGGCACCTTTAGGAGCATATTCACCGAGTTGGGTTTGTCCACCAATCCATTTTAAGATTTGGTCTGGGATAATAGAGATCAAGGCGAATGATCGGTTTAAAATCGTAATAATAAGCAGTACGTAAATAGCGATGTAGAAGGGTATGAGTAATACTGAAATCAGCTGACCGAAAAATCCCAAAGAGGAGACTGTTCCGGGATTAGATAGCACACCAGTAATAAAAGTGAGAATGGTATCATTGATAAACCAAATCGCTATTTGAGAAACAACAATGCCGGCGAATAATCCAAATATCATAAAGGCGGGACGTAGAAAGACATTAGCCAGTAACATGAGCGCGGGATCAGCTTTCCCCCACATTTCGTGGCCTTCTGGATAAGTAAGTCCCATCGCAACCAATGGAGCGGCTAGCAAGGTTTCCAGAACAGCGATTAACCAACCGATCACCCCGAAGCTGAAGATGATATAAGGAATCATGGGGATATAGATCGTCATGGAAATGGCCCCTGCATAGGCTAAACCGGCTAATATTTCAGCGGGGGCGGTAAATATTTTAATAAGGGTATCCCATACACCCCAAACTGGGTTGACAGCAGAAACGATATGGCTAACTAATCCTGCCACAAAAGCTGCGGCGGTCATTAAAGCAATAATGGCAGTTAGAATTCCTAAAATGTATTGTCCCAATATTTGAATTCTAATCAGTGGATGATTAGATCCAATACCGATAGTAGGTGTCTGGTCAGGGCCAGGGGCTATAATTTTTATTGCGAATTGAATAACATCTATCGCTAAGCCGCCACCGCCTGTGGTAGCAGTCGTACCTACACTTTGCCCCGCTGCGCTTGCATTTTGACCCACAGTACTTGAATTTTGGCCGGCAGTGCTTGAGGAGGCATCGAAAGTGGTTAAAAATTTAGTTAAGGAGGTGTTGTTTATAGCGCTTATACATTGATCGATAAGAATGCCGATGTTATCGAGATTGATTATTGACGGATAAGAAGCCATGCTCGAGGAAGGATTAAGCGCTTGATAAAAATAAGCGCCGGCTGTAGCCCATCCTTCCTGAAGAAGAGGTGCAACGCTAGGGGAGGGAGCAGGCGTTTCAGAGGGGAGCTTTGCATTAATTGTATCATGTATGGTCGTTAATGCCGGTGCAAATATTGCCTGTATGTTTTTGCCTGCATAAGGAGAGGGTGGTTGAGAAGTAGGTTTTCCATTTTCATAATCAATGTCATTAGAAGCGGCCGCAAAAGAAGTGTTTAGTATAGTCGCATAAATAGGTTTAAATAGCCCATTCATCGATATTGAAACAGAGGATGAAGGAGGCACAGTATAATTATTCGTTGTAGGCCAATGTACGTCGCCACATTGATATAAAACCCAACCTGAACTGCTCGGCATCGGGCAATTATCTGGGGTTGCGCTAATAGCACAACAGGGTTGAACTTGAGGATCTTGTGTCGGGTCGAGCTGGCTTAGCCAAAAATTAAAGGTATATCCGCTCTGAGTCGCTTTATCAATAAAGCTGTTACAATAGAATTTGCTGTCAGACAATACGGTAGGCGTGAGTATAGTGCTGCCACCGCTTAGTGAGCTATAAGGCGATCGGGATAGCGGATAATATTTATCATAAGTGCAGGCGATATTTTTTTCAAGATTAGTGAGATGCTGTCTGTAAGTGAATTGAGATGTGTCGACGATGGGGTGTATAACAGGTGGAACAAGCGTTCTTTGAACGAGTGAATTGGCTAGACTGACGCCTTGCAAAATAACCCAAAGCATACAGAGCTGAATGAGGGAATAACCCGATACGGTCGGAATGATCATGACAAAACCCGCGACGGAACGGAGTGGTAACCACATCGAATGCGCTTTTCCGCCCATGAACTCGCCTCGGTGCGTTGCGCCCAATAAGGCCGTAAATAAAGTGTATAGAATTACAATCGCAGCCAAGCTCAGCATTGCTTGGTTGAATGTTTTAAATAAGGGAGCGAGGTAGGAATTAGTGGGTGCATTTTGTGTTGATGTCGTATTGGGAAGTTTCGGAATGTTATCGTCACCTTGCGCCCATGGCCAAGGTAAGGGGCTTCCTGCATCTACTTTTGGTGCAAAAAATTCATACAGCAATCGATAGGACGCATCATGTGAATAGCAAATATTGTTGAAGATGTGAGTGCTGGTACCCTGACACGGATCGTCGGCAAAAGTGGCATGAGAAAAAAAAGTTAAACTCAACAACGTGATTAAAATGAAAAGCCATTTTCGATTCATTTTTCTTCCTCGGGTTGAATAGACTCACTTGCTAACCATTCTTTCAACGTACAATCTAATTTTTTCTGTTTAATTTGAAAGTGATGGAAATTCGCTTCAATCGCTTTAGCACAAAAAAAAGAGGCTGTTAATATCATAAAAAACCCGGCATACCAATGGGTGCGCCACAAGAGATAGAGCATGTAAATTAAAGACAGGCTCATAGCCGATAAATAAATGTATGAATGAACCAGAAAATTTTTCATCATGCGCTGTAAATCTTGATCCGTTAAATGCAATCGTTCAATGACTTCAGAAAAAGATTCTTGAGTGGTAATTTTTTGTGGCTTT
>MGXH01000028.1 GCA_001801305.1 Gammaproteobacteria bacterium GWE2_42_36 | reverse complement strand
AAAATCCCTCGGGAAGAAATTCCTGTGCCGGTTCGATTCCGGCCCCGGGCACCAATATTATCAACGGTCACACATACATCACCCTTTCAATCTTCAACCATTATTTGTTGGCTCTTTCGGCTCTTTCCCAAATGAGGGGGCACTATCCTTAACCACATAACACGCTAACTCGTAATCGATAATTGTCGACCCTTATATTGGAAGGCTTTATTTTTTAAAAAAGTTAGATTCGGAGAAATAATCAATGTTGCAAACAGATTACTATGACAATAAAAGCCAAGATTACGCAAAATATCGATTTAATATCCCCTCAATAGTTTGCGATTATATTTGCGCCTATCTTGGCAAGAAGCATCTTGGTAATTTTTTAGATTTAGGGTGCGGAACAGGCGAATTAACAATACCCCTCAGCACCCATTTTGATCAAGTAACAGGAGTAGACCCTAATCAGCAGATGATAAATCAAGCCATTAAAGAAGGGAGAGAGAACAACATTAATAATATTCAATGGCTAAATGATTATGCAGAAAATTTGCTGGATTCTTTTGAAAAATTCAATCTCATTACTGTTGCTAATGCGTTTCATTGGCTAAACCACAAAATAGTTGTTCCTTGGATCAAAGCGCATTTAAAAGAAAATTCTGCCGTGGCCCTTATTGGCTCCTATGGTGGATTTATTTATGCCAAAGAGGATGATTGGCAATTTAAAATCAAACAAATTTGGCATCAATGGTTTGGTGAAAAGCAAACCTCTATTTTGCGGAAAAGATTTAATGGTTATGACGAATGGGGAGACGTCCTGAAACAATATCATTTCAGCTCTGTTGAAATGATAAAATTACCTCACAAACGTAATTGGACCATCGAGAGCCTCATCGGCTACTCAAAATCATTATCTTTTTATCAGGTAACATCTGAAGAGCAGGCTCAAAAATTCACTGAGGATATGTATAACAAATTACTCAAAATAAATCCTTCAGGAGATTTTTTGGAAAATTATGATATCGTTCTAATAATCGCGAGAAATTAAAGTATAACCGCCCAACGAATTACGTGCTGGCATTCTCTTGTTGAGTAATACGGCATGAATTCGTTTCGCCACCCTGTATTCCCCAGATTATAAAAAATGCTTCGCTTCAATAGCAGGTTTCCGGATTCGTTCTTAACGCCGTGAGCAAGCCACGCTGATATTTTAATCCAGGGTCAATCTGCTGATAGGCTTGCAAGCATTGATGATTGAGTTATCGAATCACATGGAAACGACCCGCAACGATCATCGCCTGGGGAAAGTGCTGTTTGATGATGGACTTATAACTGCTGCTTAAATCAATACAAACAACTTGTACCGCTTCTTTGCCTTTGAGCAAACGCAAAAATTTGACCGTTGTCTTTCGGCGTAGAAATGGGAAGCCACTTTAGATGACTCTCTCCCAAAAGCAAAGGCATTTTCCTTAACCCTATAACACAATCTTGTTAGCTCAATAACACTATCAAAACCAACATATGCGACATACTTTCTTTTCCGAGCTCAGGTTGATTGCATAAAATAGTCTTGCCGTTATCCTGCAATCTCGACCCTGTATCGATTCGACTATTCCAGACGCCAATTATTAGAAAATCTTGATATACGCATGGCTGCGTAATTCAGCAATAAATGATTGAATCCCATCGCTTAATTTTTGTTGGAAGAGCGCATTTGCAGCCTCTTTACGTTTCCCCTCATCAGGCTGCACTGCTTGCTCTCGAGAAATGAGTTGCACCAAATACCACCCTTTTGAAGTCGATAACGGCTCGCTCACATCTCCCGATTTTAAGCCCTTCACTGCGCTTTGAATAACGGAGTCAAGCGTGGTTACATCGACCCAACCTAAATAACCGCCAAGTTTTTTCGTTTTTTCGTCCTGAGAATATTTTTGAGCCCATTTGTTAAACGGCGCGCCCGCAGCAATCGCATCGCGCCATGCTTTCATTTTTGTTAAAAGGACCGCTTCCTGAGCGCTATCCGTAACGTGCGGCACCAATAAAACCCGCAATTCAACCCGTTCTTTTTTAAGTATTAGCGCCTGCTGGTTTTGCAAGCCCAATAATTTGATAATATGAAAACCATTCGGCGCTTGAATAGGTCCAATGAAATCATTCACCTTCATTGATTGCACTGAACTCGAAAAGATTGTTGGTAAATCAGACAATTTGCGCCAACCTAAATCATTTTGCTGAATCATTTTATTACCGGCCACTGGAGTACTTGCTAACTTCGATAAATCAGCGCCACTGCGTATTTGTTTAATAAGATCTTCCGCCGCCTGTTGTGCTTGGGCAATCTCTGCAGGCGAAGGCGTATCTGACAACGGAATTAAAATATCTAATACATGATATTGCGTGTCTTGGCTCGCTGGTACACTAGCCGCATTTTTTAAAAAATCGTCAATCTCTTGCTGGCTTACATTAATTTGCGAGGCGATATTTTTTTCCTGTACTTTTTGCACAGTCACTTCTTTCGTGATTTCATCTTTAAATTGTTGGAGCGTAAATCCTTGCGCTTGTACCGATTGGTATAATTGATCTGTCGTTACATTGCTTTGCTGTGCAATGTGCATAATTGCATCATCCACTTCTTGCGGACTGACACTGATACTCGCTTTAGTTGCATATTGCAGTTGTAAAGTCTGATTAATGATTTGATCGAGTACTTGCTTTCGTAAAACCGTATCCGACGGAATAGCCACATTGGCCTGCTGCATTTGCTGCTTCATGCGATTTAATTGGATCGACACATCTTGTTCAGTAATGACATCATTATTTACAGCGGCAACTAGACGATCTAATGAACCGTTACCCACAGTGGCGGGAGCCGCATATAAATTACTTGCAAAACAAGTCCATCCGACTAACATCACCATCATTACTTTTTTTATCATATTAATTATCCATACCAAATTGATCGACATACCCACCCAACGTTTGGGAAAATAAACTGCTCGGATCTCCACCTTCACCAAAACTACCCAATCCTTTCAAGACAAATTGCACATAAAACTGATTATCATACCGATAACGATAATCATTAAAACTTCGATTAATATTATAGGGGCTTTCTCCCGTATAAACACGTCCGCCAATCACTCGCATCGCCCAACAACAACTTTCATAACCAACACCGCCATAAACAGCCATCAAGTTATCATGACTCCAATTATAATTCCAGCGCCCTAACACGCTCCATCGATCAGTCAGTCGCCAAACGCTCGCGATATCCGTTTGTTCTAAATTATTGCGCGGATTATTGGGGTCGTTTACGCCGGGTAAAATATCATCGCCCCCCTTAATGTATTGATAATTCAATCCGATAATATGATCCACATCCGGTTGATATTTAACGCCCAACGTTTCATTATTAAACCCATCATGCCCATCCCACGTTTCTCCTGCTGTAGCCAACCAAGCGGGATTGAAATTATACGTGGCCATCCCCGCTAATGGAGAAGTCACACGGCGATCAATCGGCGCGAGCGCCGAGCAAGCATGATTTGCACATAACCCTACCAGTCGATCACGAAAATAACGAATTTCACCCACGCCAAAATTAGCCTTTTGATCGCCGGTATTTTCATCGAGAAAATTCGTTGAAATAGCCGTAGAAACTTGATTCGCGTCACCCACTCGATCAACGCCGCTAAATCGATTCGGCACAAATAACATATTATAATTAAACACATTAGCGGTCGTATCAAACACGGGCAATCCGTTTTGATTATGATAAGGGACATATAAATAATACAGCTGTGGTTCTAGCGTTTCGCGATAGTCATAATTCAAAAAAGAACCACTGCGTTCAAATTCGAGGCCGCTATTCATATCAAACATCGGCACACCAAAGCCCTGCCACGCATAATTATTTTCGTTCGGATTGATATTGTTCGAACGATATTCAACATCTTGCACCTGCATACGGGGATCGAGATAAGCAAATGACCAACGCTTTGACCAACTGAGCGCCGGATTAACGTTAGTACGATAACCTAAAGGGGGAATCGCAGCGACACCGGGCGTACGATTTTCCATGAATCGATCATACTCTGTTTCGACCGAGGCATTCATCCCCAAAGGCAATTCATTATTCGCACCCGTTAAACGTAATTGCGGTAATCTGGCATAAGTATTATTCATAATCCCTTCGGTAATCGGATGTAGCGCTTGATACCCTTGAAAATTACCTAAAAAATTCCAGTATTCGCCCGAATAAGTCGTTTGCGCTTGTCTTAATAACTGGTAATTATTAACACCCAAAAAGCCATTCCCGAAATCTTGCAAGTAGTAATCGTCGCTCGCATAATTATAATTCACATTTCCATTCCAATGATCATTAAGTTTGATTTGATCTTGTTCGGAGAATGCCAATCGATTAGTGCTAGCGTCCAATAAACGATGCAAAGCGGGCTGCCCTTGGTATTTCGCAGCGGCCGTATCCTGAAACTGTCCAAAAACTCGGTCGTGCGGTAAAGCAGAAACGTCTATTGCCCCCGTTTGTTCTGTCGTTAAAAAACGAAATAATCCCGTGCCCATCGTTCCTCGTTTTGTCATGACCGTCGGCGTGATCGTGGCATCATAATTCGGGGCCAAATTTAAATAATAAGGGGCTGAAAAGGTCAACCCAGATGTAGCCGATGATCCAAACGTCGGATATAAAAATCCCGTTTGTCGTCTTTTATCGATCGGAAAATTAAAATACGGCGTATATAAAACAGGCACACCTTTCACCAGTAATCGCGTATTATAGGTTTCTCCTCGGCCTGTATCAGTATGCAATTTCAGTTGCGTTGCTTTAAATAACCAATCGTTATGCAAAGGCGAGCAGGTTGTATACGTCGCGTTTTTAAAATAAATCAGTCCTTTTCTCACTTGTTCAATCTGATCCGCTGCGCCCTGCGCTGTTAATTGATAAAATTTCGTTCCCGTAATTTTTCCCGTATCATCTTGCATAGCCACTGTTTTACGACTGTCTTCTTTGAGCGCCATCCGATATTCGCAACGATTTAAAATGAAATGATTACTGGAAATATCAAAAGTCCCATTATCCGCAGCAATGAGCTCGCCGGACCTGCGATATCGTAAACTCCCAAACATTTTGATTAAATCAATTTGATGTGTTTCGTCATTAGGATATAAATAAGCTAAATTAGATTGCATTTCCTCATCCGGCCGCGTCACACGCACATTGCCTTTCGCCGTTGTCACGCCCTTTAATTTCAATACGGTTTGATCGGCAGAAATATCATAATTACTTCCCTGAGAAGCCAAATAAGGATTGGGGGTATAAACAATCGGCTGATCTAAATAATATCCGCCGCAACGATTATATGGATTTGCAGGATCGGAAACCCATTCTAAAACAGAAGAATTTGAGGTCTTTTGGGCCGTATCGGCATAAAGAAAATAAGGCGGGAAAAATAACCCGACGAGACAAATATTGTAGAACAAACCCCGTAATCGTTTCATTGGTTTTCTATGTGCAAAAAATTGGCCCACAGATTACACGGCGGCTGTATAAAATTCAAGAGCATGGCTTGATCTCGGCAGGGCTACCCCTCAAAATTAACCTGGGTTCTGATGGTGAATTTTCAGAAAACTGGCCATCTTTAAAAAAATCCGTAGAATTGCGCTAGGTTCCCACTGAAACTTATCCCTCGATGGCAATCAGGAACGGGAATGGCGCTGTTGCAAAATGGCCGCATAGAACAGAAACGGTAAAGGAACTCGGGCATGATAATATCAAAAAATATCGCGGAGCGACATAATCTCCCTCAATCCTTGGTCATCGCCACCTGGAATGTTAATTCGTTAAAAATGCGCCTATCACAAGTATTGGATTTTTTGGAAAACAAAAAACCCGATGTATTAGCCCTACAAGAAACAAAAACACCCGATGAATGCTTTCCGCAAGCCGCTATTGAAGCCTTAGGTTATCATGTCATTTTCAATGGGCAAAAAACCTATAACGGCGTTGCCATGATCAGCAAAAAACCACCTCACGATATTTTGAAAGATTTGCCTCATACGGACCCTACTCAAAAACGATTTTTAGCAACAACCATCGATGCATTGCGCGTCATCAATCTCTATGTTCCAAACGGCGCTTCTCTCGATTCTGATAAATATACCTATAAACTCGTTTGGCTCGAGCAATTACGTCAGTACTTAAAAGACCAATTAACCCTTTACCCGAACATCATTATCCTCGGTGATTTTAATATCGCGCCGGAAGATCAAGATGTATATGACCCCATTGCATGGAAAGGGCAGGTATTAGTGAGCGACAAAGAACGGTTAGCACTAAAAAAAATACTGGCGCTCGGATTTGCTGATGCGTTTCGATTATTTGATCAGCCACCAAAATCTTATAGCTGGTGGGATTATCGACAATTAGGCTTTCAACGCAATCACGGATTACGTTTGGATTTAATTTTAGCGAGCCAACATTTAACCGCGAATTGCAAAACCTGCACGATCGATCGCGACATGCGCAAATTAGAAAAACCTTCCGATCATGCCCCGGTCATTTTAACCATTGAGTAGCAATTACCGCGCTAATCGCGCGCGGGAATTACTTGCATCATTGAGCATTAGACATTTCATCGGCATAATGTGCGCCGGGTGTGATCGATGAGCATAGCGTAAAAGAGGTATAGAAATGAGACAGCCGTTTATGAAAATATTAAAAAACAGTGTACAGCGATCAGTAATCCCCCCGAAAAAATCCACGTTAAAAGAAAATGTTAACTGTCATTCCTTACGCGATGAGGATTTCCTAAGGGGGAAAATCGCGATTCTCCCCCTTAGCTGCAAGCGCGAATTTACTTCGCACGCCGCATCAAATCAAGGAAGTAATTCCCGCGCGATTAGCGCGGGAATTACTGTACAACGATTCATTCCCTCAATTCTCAACCCTCAATTCTCGATCCTAACGTGCCTCGTTAGTGCATTAACGTTACTCACCCTCACTCAACCCGCCTTCGCTTCCCGTTTTCAACTCAACACCCAAAGCGGTGCCAGTGTCGGCAATTTTGCGGCGGGCGCAGCAGCAGCGGCCAACGACGCTTCAACCAGTTTTTATAATCCCGCGGGTCTCACGCGTATTTCTCGACAAGACGGGATCTTGTCGCTCATCACCGATGTCAGTAATAGCCAATTTAAAGGTCAAACGAACGTATCGCCGACCATCAGCGATTTCACGCAAAATACCGGGCTCACACAAGGCGGTGATATGCGCTTGCTACCGACTTTTTTATATGGAGCCCCGCTCGATGATAAATGGGGATTTGGATTTAATCTCACCTCTCCTTTCGATGTAGCGACCAATTACGGACAAAATGAATTCACCCGTTATACAATCTCAAAAGTCGATCTGCGCGTTTTTGATTTATCCCCATCCGTCGCTTATCACGTTTTACCGTATTTATCTCTCGGATTGGGGATTGACGCCAATCGCGCCGAAATTAAATTTAACCAAGTTAACACGACCGATTCCATTGTGAACGATCAACTCAATCAAAGCGAAATGACGAATTGGGCAACGGGATGGAATGCAGGCATACTCTGGGAAATTGATGCCGCAACACGTGCCGGGTTAAGCTATCGATCCAGCATTTTCCATCAACTTTACGGCACGAGCAATTCAAATGGACAAGAAACCCGAGCAAAAGAGCGTTTAACCTTGCCGCCAACAACGCTGTTCAGCCTCTATCATGATTTTTCTTCACAATGGGCACTTATGGGTTCGGCACAATATACCCAATGGTCGAAAACAAACAGCTTTCTGCTGACCAATATCTTAACACCCACGGGCACGACCTCGCTCAACTTGCAAAACCATCTTCGCAATGCTTGGTTATTTTCACTCGGTGCTGATTATCATTGGACATCCGCCTTCATCACGCGGTGCGGTATTGGTTTCGACCAAAGCGCCGTCGCATCAAGCAATCGAACAATCATCATGCCCGATAGCGATCGATACATTGCCGCCGCCGGATTAGGGTATCGCTTCACCGATACCCTCAGCAGCGACCTTGGCTATTCTCATATTTTTGCTCGACGTTCTTCGATCAATCACACCATGATTGATGGATCACAAGCTATAACAAACGTTGGCAATCTCGATCTTTCTGATGATATGATTGGCCTCCAAATTGATTGGCTCATGACTTAAATAAGGAACTCGTTATGACAGATTTGAAAAAATATATTCGAGATTTTGCTGATTTTCCAAAACCCGGCATTCTCTTCAAAGACATTTCTCCTATCTTAAGATCGCCTGAAGCGATGAAAATAGTTGAAGATCGTTTTTATGATTACTACAAAGACATGGAAATCGACTTAATTGGCGGTGCAGAATCTCGTGGGCTCATTTTCGCTTGTGCATTGGCCCGACGATTAAATAAAGGATTGATCATGGTTCGAAAACGCGGAAAACTCCCAGGTCCGACAAATTCAATCGCCTATGATATCGAATACGGAAGTGCTGTAATGGAAATTCAGGAAGATGCTGTTCTCCCGGGGCAAAACGTTTTATTGATTGATGATCTGCTCGCAACAGGAGGCACGGCCACTGCTGCGGAAAGACTCGTAGAAGCGGCTGGCGGCAATGTCGTCGGACATGGTTTTGTCGTTGAGCTTACTTTCCTGCAAGGCAGAAAAGTATTGGAAGGGAATGATATTTTAACTTTAGTGAGGTATGACAATGAATGAATTGGTTGAAATAGCCGTCATTGGCGGTTCAGGTGTTTATGATAGTCAATTATTAACGGATGCCAAACAAATCAAAGTGCATACGCCTTTTGGTGCAACTTCTGATTTGATCACCGTCGGCACTTATGCCGGACGACGTGTGGCATTCCTCCCAAGGCACGGCGCAACGCATGCTCATGCGCCACACGTACTCCCTGCTCGCGCTAATATTTGGGCCTTAAAACAATTGGGCGTAAAACGGATCTTATCCCCCAGCGCGGTCGGGTCATTACAAGAACACATCAAACCCGGCGAGCTCGTCATTGTCGATCAATTTTTCGATTGGACGAAAGGGCGTGAATACACATTTTACAACTCGGGGCAAGTATGCCATATCTCGACGGCTCATCCGTTCTGCGCTGAGTTGCGTGAAATTGCGATCGAATCCGCAAAACAATTAAACATTCCATCGCATCATCAAGGCACCACTTTATGTATTGAAGGCCCTCGTTTTTCAACGCGCGCAGAATCAATCTTCTTCAAAGAAGTGGTGAAAGCTGATGTCATCGGTATGACGCTGGTACCGGAATGCGTGTTGGCCCGCGAAATGGAAATATGTTATCTCTCCATCGCCGCTGCAACGGATTATGACGCGTGGTCTGACGAGCCGGTCAGTAATCAAGCGGTGTTGACCACTATGAAGAAAAACCTTGTCTCTATCAAAAAATTACTTGCCGATATCATTCCTAAAATTCCTGTCGAGCGAGCCCATTGCAAATGTCATGAAGCGCTTAAAGACGCAATGATGTAACACAAGGGTTGAAAAAAAGAATGGCTTCGTGATACATGTTTGACTCTCATCCCGCGGCGAAGACCGCGGGATGCAGTCCAGCTCATTAGTGTAAAATGGTCAGCGATCCAAACAATTTCTATGAATGAAAAAATGGATTCCCCTTTGAACGGGAATGACGGATGTTGTTAAATAATCGTTCTTTGCTCAGCTCAATTCATCCCTGCTCAAGCAGGGATTTCTAACCCCTATAAACATTTTTCGCTCTATAACAAAACTTGTGGTTTTAAAACGATCAAAACAGAACCATTTTTACAAGGAGCCCTTTTATGTCTCTTGCCATCATTTTCAGTCGTGCACTCATGGGCATTGATTCACCACTCGTCACGGTCGAAACACACCTTTCAAATGGACTGCCAGGATTTTCCATCGTCGGTCTTCCTGAAGCCGCTGTACGAGAAAGCAAAGATCGTGTACGCAGTGCACTACTCAATACAAATTTCGAATTCCCTATCGATAAAATCATTATCAATTTAGCACCTGCCGATTTACCCAAAGAAGGCGGGCGATTTGATTTGCCGATTGCACTTGGCATTCTGGCTGCCTCTCATCAACTACCCATTGATTTACTAGCCAAATATGAATTTGTCGGCGAACTCGCGTTATCCGGTGAATTACGACCCATTCAAGGCGCTCTCCCTTTTGCCATTCAAACTAAAAAGGCAAAGCGCAAACTCATTATCCCTGCTGATAACGCCAACGAGGCAGCGCTCGTTCAAGATCTCGACATTTTTCCTGCACAACATATCATCGACGTATTCGCCCATCTCACAAATAAGAAAGCCATCGAGCCTTACGCTAAAAATTCCGATCATGAGATACGCCTTACGGATATAACTTCAGATATGAGCGAAGTCAAAGGCCAACATCACGCCAAAAAAGCGCTCGAAATATCTGCAGCGGGCGAACATAGCATCTTACTTATGGGACCGCCTGGTACGGGAAAAACAATGCTCGCCAGTCGCATGCCCACCATTCTACCGACCATGACTGAAAAAGAAGCCATCGAAATTGCCGCAATCAATTCGATCAGCCATCAAGGGTTTCAAATGCATCGCTGGAAAAAACGCCCTTTTCGTGCACCGCATCACAGCGCGTCGAGCGTGGCACTCGTCGGCGGTGGCAATCCGCCCAGACCGGGCGAAATTTCGCTCGCGCATCAAGGGGTTTTATTTCTCGATGAATTGCCTGAATTTAATCGGCATGTGCTAGAAGCATTACGCGAACCGCTGGAATCCGGCACCATCACCATTTCACGCGCTGCACGACAAAGTGAATTTCCGGCACAATTTCAACTCATCGCAGCGATGAATCCTTGTCCTTGCGGCTATCTCGGCGATCCACAAGGTCATTGTCGATGTACAGCGGATCAAATTCAACGGTATCGTCAACGCATTTCTGGCCCCATTTTAGATCGAATTGATATGCATGTTGAAGTACCGCGCTTACCTGTGACGCTACTTTCTTCGTTCAAAGACGATGAAGAAAAAAGCACACCCATTCGCGCACGCGTCGAAGCAGCCCGATCTATTCAATTGGAGCGCGCACAAAAATCGAATGCTCAATTATCGAGTAAAGAAATTGCCCAACACTGTCAATTGCAGCCGGATGAAAAAAAGTTACTGGATCAAGCGATCGAAAAATTACATTTATCCGCGCGAAGTTATCACCGCATTTTACGTGTCGCGAGAACCGTTGCCGACCTGGCGAAAAGCGAAATCATTTTACGGCAACATTTATTAGAAGCGTTGAGTTATCGGAAAATAGATTGATCTTTTACCTCTTTTCATAACCTGAGCTCGGGATAACGGAAGACAAACAAGAGATTGGTTGGTCTTAGTTTATTTTCGCTCATGAGTCGGGCTTTGTCATCCCGCGGCTTGACCGTGGGATCCAGAGAGCAGCTGAAAAAACGGA
>MGXH01000027.1 GCA_001801305.1 Gammaproteobacteria bacterium GWE2_42_36 | reverse complement strand
AGGTGTCGAATAATCGATCGTATTTTTGTAAGAGTGTTTTTAAAATTGCAGCGAGCGAATTGCGCTGTTGGTCAGTTAACAACGGTAATCGGGTGATCGGAAATCTAGGTAACAGTAATGTTTCAAATGGCCAGATTGCCCAAAAGGGCACAACGACTAGCCAATCTTCATTTTCAACAACAATCCGTTCTTGTTTTTTTACTTCCAGTTCGACGTAATCCAAAAGGAGTGGACGTTTGTGTTTATCGAAATATTGACGCTGACAGCGATCTTCTTTAAACGGCTCGTTGGGCAACGCATTGCTCGCCCAAATTTGGCCATGTGGGTGCGGATTCGAGCATCCCATCGCCGATCCTTTGTTTTCAAACACCTGAACCCAGGTATACATTTTTTCCAGTTCATCGATTTGATCAGCCCATAAATCAATCACGCGACGAATATCAACCGGCGGCATGCTCGCCATCGTCAAATCATGACGTGGCGAAAAACAAATGACGCGACAAGTACCGCTGATCGATTGAACTTTTAGCAAATCCATTTCTTCAATGATTGGTGAAGATAGCGCTTCTTCGTGGGGTACTAGTGCGGCAAAATCATTGGTAAAAATAAAGGTCTGTTGATAATCCGGATTTTTATGTCCGCCCGCCCGTAAATTATTAGGGCAAAGATAACAATTAGGATCGTATGCAGGGCGTGTATCAGTCGATGTTTTTTCGATTTGTCCTTGCCATGGACGTTGTGTGCGATGCGGAGAAATTAAAACCCACTCGCCGGTAAGTGGATTATAACGTCGATGCGGTTTTTGATCAGTGAGTTTCATAAATTATTTCTAGGGTTTAATGAAATAGATGAGGGCGAGTAAATGACCTCGCCCCGATGTTTTTTTAATCGTTTTTTTCAGCTGAACAACAGCAACATTTTTTGATAGCCGGTTCAGGCTTTTTTTCTATGCTATTATTCATGCGCTTTTTCTGACAGCGATGACGTATAGCATTGATCACACAAAATAATAATCCAGTAACAAACAAAACGCCGCCCCATAACATGTCGGGTTGCAGTCTGGCCAATACGGTAGTAAAGGGTTGATCGTCAACATAGTGGACAAAACCTGTCGTAAAAATCACGAGACCATATAGTAACAAAATCAATCCAATGAAAAACCATAAGAGGGATATCGGATGCTCTTGTTCCGGTTCATGAACTTCTTGCCCAGGGTTCTTTTCATCAACTAACATAATGACGTTCTCCTTTTTCGTTTAAAATTGAATAATTACCAGTAAAGAATGTTTAAAATAACTAAAATAACGAGTGAAATGACCGCCCAAACAGCCGGGCGTTTATGCCAATGCAAATGCTTATATTTTTTAATCGCACTTTTATGATACACCAGTCCATCCAGTTTTTTAGCATCTGGCTTTTTCGTGACTAAACTGATGAGAATCGTTAATACTAACGTCGTTGACCACGCCCAAATGGCTTGCCAAAACGCCAACGCCATTGGGCTCGCATTGGGATTAAAGGCAACCCAAGCAGGAGAAATGGCATTGAATTTTATTAGGAGAAACATCGAGGCCGCAACGAGCATACCACAGAATAACCCACAAAAGGCACCGATCCCATTCGCGCGTTTCCAAAACATACCCAATAAAATGGCGGCAAATAAAGGGGCGTTTACGATTGAGAATAACGCCTGCATGTATTCCATGATAGACGGCATACTCATGGCCCAATAAGCGGTAAGCACGCTCACTAAAATGCCGACGATGGTCATGATGCGGCCGACTTTCACGTAATGGGCATCGGAAGCATTTTTAGCGATATGTGTACGATACAGATCATACGTAAAAACTGTATTGAATGCGCTGATATTGCCTGCTTGACCGGACATAAAACCGGCGAGCAACGCCGTAACACCCAACCCTAATAAACCAGAAGGGTAATAGCGGATCAATAAAACTAATAATGCGTCATCGGGTTTTTTGAGGGCTTCGATTTGATGCGTATTAACTAACGCTAAGGCAATCAAACCAGCGCCGACGACCATAAACGGTAATGCCATTTTGAAAAAAGAGGCGAGGACCGGTGACATTTGGGCGGAACGCAAATCGCGTGCAGAAAAAGTGCGTTGCACGACAAGAAAATCAGTCGTCCAATAACCGAACGACAAAACAAAACCCAGTCCCATGACAATACCAAACCAGTCGACCAACATCGGGTTCGATGTAGCATGACCGGTATTCGACCAGAGGTGAAAATAGCTAGAAGACAAGTGTGCTTTAATCGCACCCCAGCTGCCAAAGTCGATAATGCCCATGATGAAGGCGAGAAACAAACCGAACCAAATTAAAAAGAACTGCAATACTTCCGAATAAATCGCTGAGGTTAATCCGCCGAGTGAAATATAAAGACAAACGGTCAGGGAAGACGCCCACATACACACGTTCATGTTCCAACCTAAAAAGGCATTAAGCACGAGCGCCATAGCATATAAGTTAATGCCGGAAACGAGTAACGTCATGATGGCAAAGGCAATGGCATTTAAGGTTCGCGTATGTTCATTAAATCGTAATTGCAGATAACCAGGAACCGAATGAATTTTACTCGAGTAATAAAAAGGCATCATAAAAATAGCGAGAAATAACATCGCAGGGATGGCGCCAATGAGATAAAAATGCGCGGTCAATACGCCATATTTATAGGCTTGTCCCGACATGCCGAGTAATTCTAAGGCGCCCATGTTGGCACTCAAGAAAGCAAGACCGGCAAGCCAAGACGAATTTTTTCGTCCGGCCATAAAAAAATCATGGCCTGTTTTAGTGTGATGTTTAAGATAAAAACCAATGCCGAGTACAAAGGCAAAATAGATTCCGATCACGATCCAATCAACAAAATTTAAATGCGCGACCAACATAAGAGCTCTCCTATTTTTTGCGAACTAAAAAATCAATCACCAACAAGCCGACGCCGATGCAAATAGCGCTATCCGCTAAATTGAACGTGGGCCAATGCCATGTATTTATATGCCAATCGATGAAGTCGATGACATAGCCAAAACGAATTCTGTCGTATACATTACCCAAAGCGCCACCGAAGATCAAAGCAAATCCAATGCTGGGTAAATAATGATTGCGTGGCGTATGACGCATCCAACTTAAAATAAAAATACAAACAATGAATGCAATACTGATGAAAAACCAGCGCTGCCAGCCTGAGGCGAAACCCAATAAACTAAAAGCAGCGCCGGGATTAAAATTCAAGACAAGATTAAAGAAAGGATTGATAACCGTTGGATTGAGAAATTGCAGGTGATGCATTGCGTTGTATTTAGAATATTGATCGATCAGAATAACGCATAGACTTAAAAAAAGCCAAGGAAGTGCAGAATGCTTTAGTTTGTTCATGCCGTGGTATTTTCCTGTGGGATTTTATAGAGATAAATGGTTAAACCCGCATTGATGAAAAAATCCTGTTTCCCGCCGACGGGCGTGTAGAGATCTTTAGCTTCCGCGCGCAAGCTCAATTGATTGCTGATAAAATATTCAATACCAGCGCCCGCGTTTAAATTGGCTTGTGACGTTGAGTCTTGAGCGGGAGAAGGTTTGATATTGATAATACCAACGCCAGCAGTGAGATAAGGTTGTAAGACGTTTAGTGTGCGAAAATGATAAAGGCCATTTAATGCATATAAACCGCCATGAATGTTTTTACTGGGTGTGCGATCTTGGCTCGTTGAAAAAGGCGCATAAAATGCTTCGGCACTGACTGTTTCGTTAAATCCGTAACCGAGTTGAATGTTGGCGAGCGCTTGGTCGTCGAGATGACGTTTATCGGCAAAATGATAATAACCGCCGCTCGGTGTGATTGAGATCATGTGGTCGCGGCTGTAATCCGTGGTCGGCGTCGCGTCGGCAAAAGCATAGCAACCGGCGAGCATTAAAAGACAGAGTGTTGAGATTTTAAAAAAATTCATCGTGTACTGGATTCCTTATGATAATCATAATGGGCAGCAGTATATCAGAAGGATTGAGCATTGTGGAATGAGGATTTTGTCATAAGAAATGGGGCGCGCTGAGAAAGTGCCGATGTTCAAGACTCAATTTTCCTGGACCAGATATTTTGCTGAATAATAACCTTCTTGATCGTGCGACCAGGTTTTCCATAAATGTTTCAACGCGGGTTCGATCCATTGCTCGAATTGCCATGGCGCATTCAAAATAACCATGCCGCAGGCGGTTAATCCCAGTAAATTATGTTGCAAATTAGTTGTGGAGATCTCGCAGCATAAAAGGTTTTTGATCGGTAAGGCTTTTAGGGTGTGATAAAATCTCGAAATAGATTCGTCTTTGATCGGGTACCAAATCGCATAAATGCCGGTCGGAAAACGGGCGAGCGATTTTTTTAATACGCGAATGATTGCTTGGAACTCATGCGGATCTTCAAAAGGCGGATCGATTAAAATCAATCCACGCTTTTCTTTAGGCGGCAATAGTGCGGGGAGCAGTTCATACGCATCGCGTTCGTGCAGCGCGACTTGAGGATTGTTTCGAAAAAGCGTATAGAGTGTCTCATAGGCGTTTGGATGGCATTCGTTGATGATTAAACGATCTTGTGATCGAAGTAATGCTGAAGCCAAATAACTCGAACCGGGATATTGTTGAATAGGACTTGCAGTATTGTTGTTTAGTTCTCGAATGATCGACAAATAAGATTGAATCGTAGGCGGTGCTTTTGGCTGCTGCATCAGCGGTAAAATACCATGATGGCATTCTTTCGATTTATACGCCTGCTCCGATTGAATGTTGTATAGACCATAACCCGCTTGTGCATCGATAATGCAAAACGGTTTGTCTTTTTGTTTTAAGACTGAAATGAGATTAACTAAAATAACATGCTTAAACACATCGGCAAAATTGCCGGCGTGATAGTGATGATCATAATTCATGTGATGCGTTATTCTTCATCTTCGTCATCATCGTCGAGCAGATCATCTTGATCACTGAAAATATCTTCCTCATCGAGCAGGTTATTATCTTCTAGATCGAAATCTTCATCTTCGTCATCATCGCTGTCATGGTCGGATAAATTATCGGATGCGAAAACGCCAGTATGCAGCTCCAGATCGAACCATTTTTTAAATGTTTCAAACGATCGGTCTTGCGGCCAATCATTTTCATCATCACACCAAAGGGATAATTCAGCTTCAAAAAATTCTGAATAAACTGTCTCAAAGTATTCAAAGATTTCATCCGTTTCAAAGAAGAAGGGCACCATAACAGCCGTACTGTCTTCCTGTAAATCTTTTAGGTCTAATCCTTCATATTCCGGATTAGGGAGTTGAGAGAACCAGTCGAAAAAAAGTGTTGTTGGCTTTAAAACCAAAATGGATCGATTGAGTTTTTTCATTTTTTACATGTCCTTAAGATTTTTTTGAAAATCATTTTGAGTTGGCTTGAAAGTATATCGGAAGTTTTTGGATAAAGAAATTTTAATCGTACCCTGAATGGAATTTATTAGAAAAAATCAACAATAAGTTGTAAAAAATCGGTTAAAGTCCTTTTTCTGATAAATGATTTCTGCTAACCTACAGCCTCCTAAATTTTACTAACGAGGATTTTAGTATGAAGAAGTTCGTATTAGCTGCTGTACTTTGCGCGGCAACCATTGTTTTAGCCGGATGTGGCAATAACGGCCAAGGCCAAGATCAAACCGCAGCGCCTGCTGCTCAAATGCAGCCAGCTGACCAAACTGCTGCGCCAGCGATGCAACCAGCGGATCAAACCGCACAGCCGACTGCGCCTGCTGCTGCTCAACCAGCCATGCCAGCCCCTGCTGTTCAACCAACGATGCCTGCTCCCGCTGCTGAACCAGCGATGCCTGCACCTCTTGCGCAATCAGCTGCGCCAGCACCTGCTGCACAGCCAGCACAACAAAATTAATCTTCGGATTAACGGCGTTAAAAAAGGGCATTATTTGATGCCCTTTTTTTTAACAGAATTTTTTCATTTTATCTCGTATTTATCCGATATAAACCCGCGATACCATCTTGGATTCTTGCTTTTGCGGGAATGACATAGAATGCCTAAACGAGACGGGATGCAGATGGTTGAGAAGCAGCCCCGCAATTTTTTCAGATTTTTTGATTCAATCATCCCATGGCTTGACCAGCGGCATTAACGGCAAAATTATCCAGCGTTCAGACGAAGCTATGAGTTGATCACACGCAGCATACGTTAGGTTTTTTTCGTTCCTAATACATCAATCAAATCATGTAGCAGTTTTCCAACCGATTCCGTCATAATCATAAAATCGGCTTCAAATTGCTCTTCTTTACTTTCAGTAGAGTGTTCTTCAGCGCTCTCATTGGCAAGCTCAATCACGGCATCTTGATATTTTAGCGAACGCAAAGAAAAATCATCTTTTAACGTAAAGGTAATTTGATCGTTCCACGTGAATTGCATTCGGTGTACTTCACAGCCTTCTTTTAAAACACCTTGAATGCTCGGCGCAAATAAATCTTGCTGCTGACAACGAATGATTCGTTTTGTATTGTTAGGATCTTGAAATACGGCCGTATTTTCAATCGTTAAACCTGTCGGTACACGATTATGCTGTAGCCAATCGGCCATAAGGGTCGATATTTTTTTGTGTGGAATTGGATCTAATTCCACATCTTTAAACGTATTTTTAAAAAATGACAGGAAGACTTCCATTTTTTTAGCGCTGACAGTATTTAGAATGAGCCAATGGTTTTTCGTATCGATATAAGCGTAGACGCGTGATATTTTTCCGAATGCTTGTGGCATGAGCATTTGATAAATATCTTCTTTAATCGCCTGTTTTTCCTTGCCGAACAATTTGCGTTGTTCCGTCATTTCGATTTCCCGAATACGTTCACGCGCTTTATGGCGAATAACGGAAGCAGGCAGAATTTTTTCTTCCATTTGCAAGCAGATCATTAAACAGTGATTGCCAGCATGCACGATGGGTCCATGGTGGATGAGTTCGTCGGATGGATTGTCAGTGGGCAGGGTGATCATGTCCGTGGCTTGAACAGTCGGTGAGGCCCAACCTAGACTTCTCGGCAAATTCGGCGGACAAGGGCGAAATCGAAAGCGCTTTAATTTGGTTGCCAGTTCAGCGGCGCTGTAAGCGATTTTATTTTTTAATTGAAATAATTGTATTTGTTTGAACCACATAGCGATTTAAGTCCTGCAGATTTTTTAAGGCGTTGGATTCTGCGGATATTGTTGGGTAAGGTCAAGAAAAAGCGCCAAAAGTAAAATTACTCCTTGAATAATGAGAAGTAAATCGGTAATTTTTGCCTTCATTCTTATGCAACAGGCCTCATTGCGATATCGTGAGATGTACATTCGGTCTATTGTGTTTTTCTTCAGTTTCTTGTTAAATATGAATAAGTTATCAATCGAAAGTGGGTGCTTATATCGAAATTATTGTCGGAAGAATTTGTTTCATAATCAGTTAGAAATGATCAGGCATCGGTTGTCGACAATTATTCTTCTGTTTGATTGATAACATTATGAGTTAATGGATTGTTTTTTTAAAAGGAATTTATGTTTTTAAAGCAATTAACTTTTTTATCATTATTCTCAGATGCGCTTTCACGCAGAGAACGTTTATTAGAAGTTGAAAAATCGTTTCTTGAGAGTCGTTTACAAAGATTAAACCCATCTGCAGAAGAAGCCAAGCGATTGGGCAAAAAGCGTCAACGAGTTCTTTTGGAACTGGATGACCTGAGAGAAATAGTACATTGGTCTGATCAGGAGACATCCTTAGAGCATTATCGCATGCTTTGCATGACCTTCTGGCAACAAGAGAAATGTGATGTGTTTCAGGATGAGGCTTTAAAAGCTAGCGTAATTAATTGTGTTACTAAAATCATACTCAGCTCAATCTTAAAAGATAAGGCATGGAGTCTTGATGATGCCATAAATCAAGTCGATTGGACTCAGGATGAGACGATTTTATCAATAATTAAGCGAAGCGCTTGCATGGGTTATTTAGCGATAGGCAACGAAGTTGAAAGTAACGTATTAGAAGATCCGCAAACCGTAGCACGTGACTGGTCGACTTTGTATCGATGATTGTAAACTATTTATGTATAATGCCGCCTTCTAGATAATGACTCAGGAGTCGCGATCATGACTATTCAATCATCTGCTATTAACAATCCACAATTATGGCCAAAGCCGAGTAATCCTGTGCCAAAGGGACAAGAAAATAATCCGAACGTTCAAGCGCTGCAGCAGTTTTTCGCAGCTTATGCGAAGAATGATCTCGAAGGCATTCGTGCTGTGATCGCCGATGATGTCGAATGGCATATTCCGGGGCATCATCCACTATCGGGTACAAAAAAAGGCATTGATGAAATCATCGCTTTTTTCGCTAAATTGCAGAAAGCGGGATTTAAATCGGAAGTGATGATTATGGCGGCCAATGATTATTATGTGATTGATGCGCATCGTGGTTATGGTAGTTTCAACGGTGAAACGTTAGATATCAATTGGATTTTGCTCTATCAATTTAAAAACGGAAAAATTTACCGCGTTCAAAATTTTTCGGGTGATCAATACGCGTCGGATGCATTTTTTGAGAGCGTGTATGAGGGATGAGAGGTGCACAAATATTTTTTATGGGGCGATACTATGATTTCGTGTAGGGGCACGCTGCGCGTGCCCCTGTTCACGGATTTTGCGCATGGCTTGACATTAGTCCTAGCAATAAAAACAGGAGAAAAACATGAGATTTTCATTAAAAAATAAAATTATTTTAATCACCGGTGCATCGAGTGGCATTGGCGAAGCGTGCGCAAAAATATTTGCGGAACAAGGGGCGAAATTGTTGTTGTGCGCCAGACGAAAAGATCGGCTTGACGCTTTAATCAAACAGCTGGAACAAAATCATCAGGCATTGTGCTATGCGATTCAGTTAGATGTGCGCGATCAAAAAGCCGTTGATCAAGCGATTCATTCGTTACCCGCCGAATGGCAAGCGATTGACGTGCTCGTGAATAATGCGGGATTAGCGTCTGGATTAACTAAAATTCAAGACGGGCATCTGGAAGATTGGGAAAAAATGATCGACACGAATATAAAGGGATTATTATACATGACCCATGCTGTGTTGCCTGCGATGATCAAACGCAATCACGGGCATGTCATTAACATTGGTTCGATCGCTGGACATGAAACGTATCCGATGGGTAATGTGTATTGCGCGACGAAACACGCAGTGATGGCACTGACAAAAGGTTTTCGACACGATTTACTCGGCACACCCATTCGTGTGAGTTCAGTTGATCCCGGTATGGTCGAAACAGAATTTAGCATTGTGCGATTCAAGGGTGATGAAGCACGCGCAAAACAATTCTATCAAGATATGCAGCCGCTCGTTGCCGAAGATATTGCCGATGCTGTTTATTACTGTGCTTCCCGCCCATTGCATGTGAATGTGTTAGATCTGGTGATTACCCCGACCGCGCAAGCATCAGCCACGCAGGTGTGGAGGGGGAAATAAACTCTCAAATAATTATTTTAACTATTAAGTATAAGGGGAAATGTTATGTTAAAGAAATGCCTATCAGATGATGTAATGAATTTTCTCGGTCTCTCTATGCGCACATCAAACGCAAACAATCAATCGCAGCAGGATATTCAAGCACTGTGGGCGCGGTTTTTCGCCGAAGATATCAAAAGTAAAATTCAGAATCGATTAAGTGATGATGTTTTCATGATTTACACGGATTATGAAGGGGATTTCACAAAACCGTATATCTGTGTCCTTGGTTGTCAGGTATCTTCATTCGATAATGCGCCGAGTGAATTAAGGCAGTTGACTGTTCCTGCGGCGAGCTATGAGGTTTATCAAGTTGATGGTGACTATCCGCAATCGTTGATACAAGCCTGGCAGACGATTTGGCAAGCTGATTTAGATCGTGCGTATACGGCCGATTTTGAGCGATATCCGGCAGCGTTTGATTTTAAGCAAGGAGCGTTTGAAATTTATATTGCGGTGAAATAACAGGGTAAGTCTCGTATTTTCAGGGAGAGAACAAAATGCTTGAAGCTTATTTTAGATCGTACTATCAAAAATGGTTGGTTGATGATGTCGCAAAATGCATCAGCCAATTTATATCGCCTAATCTAATTACTGTTTATGGCATGTTATTCGGTATCGTTACGGCGATTCTATTAGGATTACACCATCCTTATTGGGCTTTGGTTTCACTCATCATTTCTGGTTATTTGGATTCATTGGATGGGACGATTGCTCGTTTAACCGTGCGTTCTACGCCGTTTGGATCAGCTTTAGATATTATCTGTGATCGGATCGTTGAGTTTTCCGTTATTTTAGGCCTTTATTTCGTTGATCCAATCGCCCGGGCCACAACGACTATTTGGATGTTAGGCAGTATTTTGATTTGTATTTCTTCTTTTTTGGTGGTGGGTATTTTCACCCAAAACCATCATGAAAAAAGTTTTTATTACAGTCCGGGGATTATGGAGCGTTTTGAATCTTTTTTGTTTTTCTTTGCGATGATTTTATGGCCGCATTATTTTACCTATTGTGGCTATGCCTTTACAGTGCTCGTGGTTATAACAGTGATATTAAGAATGAGAGAGTTTGCGTATGATTGCCGATCGTAATGCAAAGAAATTTAAGGGGCTGCATTTATTGCCGCTGAGCATGCTATTACTCGGTTTAGCGGCATTTTTCTATTTCCGCCTGTACGATTATCTCAATTTTCAAACGTTAAAAACGCACCATGATTTTTTATTAACTTGGGCGCAACAACATAACCTATTGGCGATTGCGATTTATATCAGTGTCTACATCGCTCTAACAGCTATTTTAGCACCAGGTCCCGTTTTTCTCACTTTAGCGAGTGGGTTTGTATTTGGTTTATGGCGAGGGATTTTATATACGGATATTGGCGCAACGCTAGGCGCTATGATTATTTTCTTGGCGGCTAAAACGGCACTACAGGATTTTTTATATCAAAAAACGGTAAGCCATTTAAAATATTTTAGACAGGGATTTCAACAAAATGCTTGGAGTTATTTGTTATTTTTACGTTTAGTGCCTTTATTCCCCTTTGGATTGGTTAATATCGTACCGGCTTTTTTTGAAGTGAAAACGTCAACATTTTTTTTCACAACTTTATTCGGCATTTTGCCGGGAACAGCTGTTTATGTGTGGTTAGGGAGTGATCTGGGTGAGATTTTTTCAGCGGGTCATACGCCCGATTTAAACCTCATTTTGCAGCCTAAAATATTGTTACCCATTCTTGCTTTAGCGTTGCTTTCGTTGATTCCCATTATTTATAGGCGAATGAAACGTCGCCGCAAAAGATGAACGCGCCGAATAGCGATTTTTATTTTTTCTCAAAGAGCTTTTCATATTGTGGATAGCCTTCTTTGGCTAAATCCTCTTTCGGAATAAAACGCAAAGCTGCTGAATTCATGCAGAAGCGAAGGCCAGTCGGTGGGGGACCATCATTAAAAACGTGTCCTAAATGAGAGTTGGCCTGGGCGCTGAGCACTTCAGTTTGTGTGCTAAAAAAGCTTGTTTGTGTTTTTTCAATAATATTTTCAGGCTCCAGTGGACGCGTAAAGCTGGGCCAACCTGTACCTGAATCGTATTTATCTTTGGAGCTAAACAAGGGTTCGCTCGATACGATATCGACATAAATTCCTTCTTGATTGTTGTTCCAATAAGTATTGTTAAAGGCAGGTTCAGTCGCGCCTTTTTGAGTCACCGCATATTGAATCGGAGTTAACTGTTTTTTAAGAATGGCTTGATTGTAAGTTTTGTTTTTGCTGTTCGTCCAGATTTTTTTTAAAAACTGATCGCGTCCGCAAGCATATCGATAATAAGTGTATCGAATGGGATTTTTTTTGTAATAATCTTGATGATAATCTTCCGCTTTGTAGAATGTTGTTGCCGCTGTTATTTCAGTCACAATCGGCTTTTCAAAACGCTTCGAATTTTCGAGCGCTGCTTTAGATTTTACAGCGAGATCTTTCTGTGCGGCATTAAAATAAAATATCGTTGATCGGTATTGTAACCCTCGATCGCAAAATTGTCCTTGATTATCCGTTGGATCGATTTGTCGCCAGAAAATATCGAGCAATTGTTGATAGGTGACTTTAGCGGGATCGTAGCTTATTTCTACCGCTTCGACGTGATTTTTTTGCGCATAATTTTCGTACGTTGGATTTCCCTCAGTACCGCCTGTATAGCCGGCTTCTACTTTGATGATGCCATTTATTTTTTCAAATGGCGGCGTCATACACCAAAAACATCCACCAGCGAAGATTGCTTTTTCAACGTCCATGCTTCCATACCCCGTAGAAAATAAAAAAAAGGAAAACAATAAAATGAGAGCGGCTTTGAAAAACTTATTATCCATAATAAATTGTCTATTACATTACAGTTCAATTATTATACATTATAAAATCAGCAGTACAAAATTTGTTTTTTAAAACAGCCAAAATGAAAAAATAGTGATTTATAATTAGCGTAGTACAATACTGAAGTGATGTTAATAACCAGTAGGATTCGAAATGGAATTTCAAAAAATTTCATCATCAAACAATTTGTCTGGAAAATCTGCCCAATTTTCAGATTTGTTATTTCAAGCATCACATTGGGAAGCAGCGGCAGTCATCGAAAAAATGCAATCCAATTTAAATGGGCTGAGCGAATTAGTCGCGAAATCCCTTTTGTCGCAATATGGGTTAAATGAAATTGAGCGTGAAAAACGTCAATCATGGATAGGGCGATTGTTCACCAATTTTAAAAACCCCTTGTTGCTTTTGTTGATGACTTTAGGCGTTATTTCTTATTTTACGGGGGACATTCGATCGACCATCATCATTTTTGTCATGGTGATTCTCTGTGTTGTATTACGTTTTGTCCAAGAAACACGCGCGGATCATGCGGCAGAAAAATTAAAAGAGATGGTGCGAAATAACGCCACTGTCGTTCGTGAGGGCAACGTGCAGGAAATTGCCTTAAAACGATTAGTACCTGGCGACGTCATTCAATTATCAGCAGGCGACATGATTCCCGCTGATGTGCGTGTGATTGCGGCGAAAGATTTGTTTTTAAACCAATCTGCTTTAACGGGCGAAGCGCTGCCCATCGAGAAAAAAAGCTTTTCTGTCGATACGGATATAAAAAACCCGTTGGATTTGATCAATATCTGTTTTTTAGGTTCCAACGTCGTGAGCGGCAGTGCAACCGCGATTGTGATCAATACCGGATGTCGGACTTATTTTGGATCGTTGGCTCGCTCAATCATGAGCGATCGCCAGCTCACGAGTTTCGATAAAGGCATCAATCAGTTTACATGGCTCATGATTAAATTCATTGCCGTGATGGTGCCGGCTGTTTTTTTTATCAATGGATTTACCAAACATGATTGGAGCGAAGCGTTTTTATTTGCTTTAGCGGTTGCGGTTGGGTTAACGCCTGAAATGTTGCCGATGATCGTGACGGTCAATCTGTCCAAAGGGGCTTTAATGATGGCGCGTAAAAAAACGATCGTTAAACGGCTCAATTCGATTCAGAACTTTGGTGCGATGAATATTTTGTGTACGGATAAAACGGGTACGTTGACAGAAGGTCGAATCGTGTTAGAAAGGCATGTGGATGTTTGCGGGAAAGAGAGTGCCCCTGTATTACATTTTGGCTATCTCAACAGTTATCATCATACAGGGCTCAAAAATTTATTGGATGATGCGATTCTCGATCACGAGGATTTAGAAGATCGGCTCAAAATGAAAGAGCAGTACAAAAAAATCGATGAAATTCCATTTGATTTTAGTCGACGTCGTATGTCTGTTGTTGTCGAGGATATTAATAAGACCCATATTCTTATTTGCAAAGGGGCTTTTGAAGAAGTGATGAGTCAATGCGATCGTATCGAAATGCATGACGATATCGTCACCATGCTACCCGAATACGTGGCGCAAAGTCGTGATGTTGTCACACGTTTAAATGCTGAAGGATTTCGAGTCATTGCTTTAGCGTATAAAAAAATCTCAGGATTATCAGTGCAAACGGTTTATTCGGTGAAAGATGAATCGAATCTTGTTTTATTAGGGTTTTTATCTTTCTTTGATCCACCCAAAGAATCGGCAGAAGAAGCATTAAAACGATTACATACGCTGAATGTTAACGTCAAAATTTTAACCGGCGATAATGACGTGGTGACGGCGTATATTTGTAATAAGGTCGGTATTCTGGTCGAGAATATTTTGCTCGGTTCACAAGTGGAAGCGATGACAGAAGCAGAATTAGCTGAAGCGGCTATTAATACCAATGTGTTTGCGAGGCTGCTTCCTGCGCATAAAGAAAAAATTATACGGGCACTGCAAAGCAAAGCGCATGTGGTTGGTTTTTTGGGCGATGGGATTAACGATGCGCCCGCTTTGAAAGCAGCTGATGTGGGTATTTCTGTTAATAGCGCTGTGGATATTGCTAAAGAATCCTCGGACATTATTTTGCTGAAAAATAGTTTATTGGTGTTGGGGCAGGGTGTTCTGGAAGGCCGCAGAATTTTCGGCAACATCATGAAATACATTAAAATGGCGGCCAGTTCTAATTTTGGCAATATGTTTAGTGTGATGGGGGCCAGTGCCTTTTTACCTTTTTTGCCGATGTTACCGATTCAGGTTTTAGTGAATAATTTACTCTATGATTTTTCGCAAACGACGATTCCAACAGATAAAGTCGATCGGGATTGGCTTCAAAAGCCACGTAAATGGACCATGGGAAAATTGACGGGATTTATTTTGTTGATAGGTCCGATTAGTTCTGTTTTTGATTATGTAACTTATTATCTCATGTTGCATGTTTTTCATTGTTGGAATAATCCAGCGCTTTTTCATACGGGTTGGTTTGTTGAATCAATTTTTACACAAACGCTGATTATTCATGTCATCCGCACGAATAAAATTCCCTTTTTCCAAAGTTGGGCGAGTGGATCGTTGATTGTTAGTTCTTTGCTCATTGTCGGCATTGCGGCCTGGCTGCCTGTTTCTCCATTCGCCAGTGCGCTGGGTTTTGTGTCATTGCCTTCGAGTTATTGGCTATTTTTAGCCGGTATATTGCTTTGTTATGTAGGATTGACACAGATCGTCAAATCATGGTTTTTTCGCAAGTATGGTGATTGATGAAAGTAATAAACCTTTCAATTTGATATTTCATTTGAATTTAAAAGCGATTTAGTTTTTACTGTGCGCCCTCGAGCGCATTTATCTCGATTTTAAAAAATAACAGAGCATTACTGATGATTACATTGCAATCCGTTACACTACAACGCGGCACTAAAATTTTATTGGACCAAGTTTCGTTGTCGATTTTTGCCAAACAAAAAGTTGGCGTGATTGGCTTGAATGGGTGCGGTAAATCGAGTTTATTCTCATTGCTATTACAGCAATTACAGCCGGATGCGGGTCAGGTATCTGTTCAATCTCATGCGCGCATCGCGAGTCTTTCTCAGGAAATGCCGAATACGACGATGCCAGCGATTCAATATGCCATTCGGGGTGATACGCAATTGTCGCATTGTTTAGAGCAGTTAAAGCTGGCTGAAATCAATCAGGACAATGATGCGATTGCGCAATGTCATCAACAACTTTATGAGATGGGCGGTTATGCCGTTGAGGCGCGCGCAGCGAAATTATTGAATGGACTTGGTTTTACCCATGAAGAGCATAGTAAACCTGTCAATGAATTTTCGGGTGGTTGGCGCATGCGGCTTAATTTAGTCCAGCTCTTAATGAGTCGTGCGGACTTGCTCTTGCTCGATGAACCGACGAATTATCTCGATTTGGACGCGATCATTTGGTTGGAACGTTGGTTACAGCGATATGATGGCACACTATTATTGATTTCGCATGATCGTGAATTTTTAGACAATGTTGTGCAGCAGATTGTGTTTCTCCATCATCAAAAAATAGAGCTCTATTCAGGCAATTATTCGAGTTTTGAGACACAGCGCGCTGAAAAATTGGCACGAGAAAAGGCGCAATATCAAAAGCAACAAGCAAAAGTTGAGCATTTGATGAAATTCGTTAATCAATTTCGAGCAAAAGCCAGCAAAGCGAAACAAGCGCAAAGCCGACTGAAAGCCTTAGAGCGGATGGATAAAATCACGCTTACGCACATGGATTCTCCTTTTACGTTTAAATTTTACGAGCCGTCGTTCTGTACTTCACCGCTGTTATCATTTGATAAAGTGGATTTCAGTTATGGCGATCATGCGATATTAACCGAGGTTGATTTTAGTTTGGGGGCGAAAGATCGTGTGGGAATTTTAGGCCATAATGGCGCGGGCAAATCGACATTCATGAAAATTTTGGCGGGTATTTTGAAGCCGACGAAAGGGGATCGATATCAAAATCGATCATTGAAAATAGGGTATTTCGCACAGCATCAAGTCGATCAGCTGGATATGCAGGCTTCGGCTTTTGTTCACATCCATCGATTAACGCCTGGCGCGACGGAACAGCAAATTCGCGGCTTTTTGGGCGGATTTAATTTTAAGAGCGATATGATTTTTGGATCAATTGAAACTTTTTCGGGTGGAGAAAAAGCGCGTTTGGTATTGGCCATGCTTGTTTGGCAAAAGCCAAATGTGCTTTTGCTGGATGAACCGACCAATCATTTGGATTTGGAAATGAAAGAAGCCTTAGCGTATACATTGCAGGAATATGATGGGGCGTTAGTTTTGGTTTCGCATGACCGATATCTATTAAAAGCGACTGTCGATGAATTTTATCTCGTGCACGATCGTGCGTTATCACTATTTAAAGGCGATTTAAATGATTATGAGCGATGGTTATTTGATGTTAAAAAGGAATCCCGTCATGAATCGAGTGATCCGACGAATGTGCATAAACCAACAACAACGTCCCAACTTCCTCAACAGCCGCGTAAGGTAGATGAAAAGAAAATTCGCCAAACAGAAATCAAGCTCGATCAATTGACGTCGAAGAAAGCGCTTTGTGAGGAAAAATTGGCTGATGCGTCAATTTATGCCGAAGAAAATAAAATACAGCTAGAGAGCGCTTTAAGTGAAATGAAGCGGTTACAGCAGGAAATTGAAGCCGCTGAACACCTTTGGATGACCTTGCATGGAAACAACGAGTAATCTACGTTTGCATTAGAATGAAAAAAATATTTTAAAAAAATAGAATTCTGGCAAAATGCGCACATACTTTTTAATCAATCAAACGATACCTTATTATTTATTGTTTGAAGGCACGAGATACCGATGAGACCGCTAATCAATCTTTCTTTATTACGTCGTAACCCAAAATTCAGGCTGCTTTATACAGGCCGATTCATTTCGTTTATGGGTACGATGGTCGCGAGTGTTGCGTTGCCTTATCAAATTTATCACATCACGCAGTCGACGATGATGGTCGGTTTGTTGAGCTTGTTTCAGTTGTTGCCCTTATTATTTACGGCATTGTTAGGGGGTGTGTTTGCCGATCGTTACCATCGTCGCGTTTTATTGGTCATTGCAGAAATATCATTAGCGTGCGGCAGTTTATTACTGGCGGGAAACGCTTTATTCGCTACACCTCGCATTTGGATTATTTTTGTTGTAGCACCATTAATGTCGGCATTTAACGGGTTTCATCGGCCGGCTTTTAATAGTGTGGTACAGCAATTGGTGGCTAAAAAAGATTATGCGGAAATCGGGCCGCTCAATACCTTTACGTTTAGTTTGTGTGCCATTGCAGGCCCCGCCGTTGGTGGGTTGCTGATTGCCCATTTAGGTGTTTTGGTCACATTTCTGGTGGATAGCGCCAGTTTTATGGCATCACTTTCGGCTATTTTGCTGATTGGTAATGTGCCTCGATTAAAGGAAAGGCGAGATGAATCCACCTGGTCGGCGCTGAAAGAGGGCTTTCATTATGCATTTTCGAAGCAAGAATTATTGGGCACTTATGCCGTTGATTTTTTAGCCATGGTATTTGGGATGCCGATGGCGTTGTTTCCTGCGATGGCAGAAAGCTATGGCGGCGTTAAAACATTGGGTATGTTGTATTCTGCGCCAGCTGTTGGTGCATTGATTATTTCATTATTCAGTGGTTGGACTTTGCATATTAAACGTCATGGCGCCGCGGTGGCGATCGCAGCAAGCTGTTGGGGGATTGCGATTATTTTCTTTGGTATTTTTAGAGCACACCTGTGTATTGCTTTGATTTTCCTCGCTTTCGCGGGTGGATTTGATGCAGTGAGCGGGATGTTCAGGAATATCATGTGGAATGAATCAGTTTCGCATGAGTTTCGGGGTCGTTTAGCAGGAATTGAAATGTTGAGTTATTTGAGTGGTCCGAAACTCGGTGATACAGAAGCGGGTTTGGTTGCCGCAGCTTTTGGTGTTTCTGCATCAATCATTTCCGGTGGTGTATTGTGTGTGATTACGGTCGCAGCCAGTTGTTATTTTCTCCCTAGATTTTGGCGGTATCGCTCGAAAGTTTCCAATGAACGAAAAAGCGCCTAATTCATAGCAAATCATCGCTATTTTTTTTTCAAAAAAATGCCAGAAGAACAAAAACGATAAGTTTTCCTTAAGTTTCATTCGCTATAATCCATCCTTCAAAAAAAATGATAGCCACTTTGTTGGGCTCTTATAAACAATAAGAATAATAAAAATAAGAGAGGGTTTATGCCGTTGGATGTTGTATCCGTGGGTGAAAGATTTAAGAGAGTGACTCAAGAATCTTTTAAGAAAAGAAGAAAAGAAAAATCTATTCATCGCTCACCCCAGTGGGTAGCGTTGGTTAGTGCTCAAAGATGTATAAACTTTCTGTCGGGTTTACCCCTTGAGGCAGAAGCGATCAGGAAACTTGATGGGTTATTTGAAGCGGGATTTCAGCACATTCGTTCTGATGCAGAAATATGGGTAACAGAGAGCCGTGATTATTTCCGAGCGGTTTTTCTTATTGCTTCGTGCTTGGCTGATCTTAATTCGTTAATCAATGATGCTGAACTTCATGAAGCGTTGCTTTCAGCAGAAGAAGCTCAAGAAATGCAAGTTAGGCTTAATGCCGTTATTCAAAAAATCATACCCTGCTTGCAAAAATTCAGTGGAATACAAATGCCTTTTTCAGAAGCAAGTTACCAAGAAATCGAGCAAGAAGTAGCGGGGGTTAGTCCGGAATTAAGCAATGCAGAGACGCTTGCTTGTGTACTGACATTTCATGGATTGACTCGTTGGTTTGAGCAATTAGAAGAGATTTTTTATGCATCCGAAGATACGTATGATGATGTAGATGTTTTAACGCATGATTTTGAGGTGGTTGAAGATGGTATGAGTCGATTATCTGATCTTGTTGATCGTCGCCAGCGGCCTTTTGAGAGGAGTGTCATAGGTGATATAGCAAAGGAGATCGAAAGGGTTAGCAAAAAAATCTATTTTATTAGTGGTGAGATTTGCGTTGCTAAACTGGATGTTGCTAGAGATCGACTGATCTATTTGCGTCGGGATTATACCGCTTTGATGCAGCGCCCCTCTTTTATTACAGGGACAGTGGCGCTTGATCAATTACAAGAAGCCATTGATAAATTGGATACAATGAATAGGGAAGCAATGCAGTTTTTCTCTCAAAATCAAGTGCAATTTTCTCAACGAAATTTTGAGCTGTTTATAGAGCAAATGGAGCAGCTCAATCAAAAATTCAATGTTATTGAAAAACATATGGAAGATATTCGTTTGAAAGGATGGGCCAATTTATCTCAGAGATTAGAGATGCTGCACGCCATTCTTCCGGCGGGATCTGAAGTAGCGGCGTGTGTTGATCAGATGCTTTGTGCGGCTCAGTCTGCAGCACCAGATTATGATGAGCTCTTTAAGGTGGCACAGGAACAAGAAGAACTATTACAGAGATGTGATGAAAACTCAGATATACGAGAATGCTTTAAGAGGCTTATTGATCAGGAGCGGCATGCCTTGGCGTGTGAAAATACTCAATTGTGCTGCATCAGACCAGATCAGCTGAAGAAAGATTGTGATCGCTTAACAGATAAAATTGGCGATTTTTTTAGCAAGATTGATAATACAGGGCATCAGTCTAGTACAACTTTGGTTCAGTTGGTTTTATCTATACGGTTATTGAGAAAGAATGTGGTAGAACTTCATAAGAAGGCAGATGCAATCGATGCGGAGGAAGATGAAGATCTTCGGCGCGATATTCAGAAGGGATATTGTTGTAGAGAGGTTAAGGACCTTTCCGGTTGTTGTGATGTAGTAGGGTTTACGGGCGTGGCGAGTCTGCTTACAACTGTATCGGGCGTTTTGTTTAGACCCGGACCCGATGATGATGATGATGATGAAGTGCAGCAATTGATTGTGGTCCCATCACCATTAGTCAGTCAGTAAAAAGCTGTTTCTAATGGGTGGATTCTTCTGTGTTGTTGCTAGATGTAGCGTGGATAATTTGTATCCGGCACAGCGATTGCAAGGAACAATAGCGACAACTTTTCGATTCTTTAGGATCAACGGTGGCTTTTCCTTGCCTAAAATCCTGTGCGAGGTTTTCTAGGATACGTCGCCAAAGCGTTAACTGGATGTCCCATGCTGCGGAGGCTGCTTTTACGTTGGGTAAGATATTCGCTTCTTTACCTATTCCTTTAAAAGCCAATTTTTCAGGCTGAATTTGCGCAAAAGCGATGACACTGATCGGTTTTTCGAGCGTGACTGCATAGAGCGGTAACTGAGGCTCATCGGGTCGATCGCCAAACCAAGATGAAATATTGGGATCTCCTGATTTATAATCAACGAGCGCAAAAGAGCCATCAGCTAACTCATCCATGCGATCGAGGCGAACCGACAGTTGCAACCCTCCGATTTCAATCGACTGCCATTGCTCGGTTGCCGCGACTAAAAAAGGCTCGCGTGTTTTCTCATGCCTTAACCAATCTGTCATAATTTTCTCGAGCCGTTCTTGCTCGATATCAAAAAAAGCAGGGTCTACGCTGCAAGTTGATCGATGTTTAGCAAAAGATTTTTTAATCGATTCAGTAATAAGTTTAGTTAACGCATCATCGGATAATTCTAATAATTGATGTTGATTTTTTAATTGTCGCCAAATGATTTCGAGCGTGTTATGCAATAAAATTCCTTTCTGTTTAGCATCAAGACCAACAGCAGGTTTGGGTAACGCTTTGGCTTTTAATCGAATTTCTGCAAACGCGAGAAACGGGCAAGTGGCTTGTAATTTTAAAATCGACGTGCCACCCGAAATTGCTTCATGCGGTTGAATTGATGGCGCCTGATTATCAGGCTGTATTTCTAGCGATTGACTGGCGAATCGTTTTTCTGCGGCTGATAGAAAGGCCGCTTGAGGTAGGTCGGACAATTGTATTAATGGAAAGGATTTAATCAATGCGCTGGGATTTAATGGACGATCTTGTTCTCGATGGGCATAACTAAAAATAATTTCATCAGCAGAAGATGATAATTGGCTAAGAAAATGGCGGCAAAAATCGTATTCGCGATCGTGAGAAGCATGCGGTAGATGATGTGTTTTTTGCAGCACGATCGGAATGAGTGGATTGGGTTTGGGTTGTGGAGGATACTCATGATCGTTCAGTCCCAAGACCCAAGTGTGAGAGAAAGTCAGGCCGTGAGATTCCATTAACCCTAAAATTTGAATCGATTTTTCTCCGTCAGATGCGGGCTGTGTCATTTTTTGTTTGCATAATTCTTTCAAATAAAAAAGCGCTTTTTCAAAAGAGAGGGAATCGATTAAAGAATCCAATTGAGCAAAAGCGTGCAGCATGGCGTGCCAATGCTCGAGAGCGATTTGTTGTGTAGCATCGAGTATTTCAATGTTAGGCCAGTGAAATAATTCGAGCGTATTTAAGAAAAATTGCTGCCAAGCGTGAGGGGATTGTTCGACTGAGCATTGCACAGACATTTCGTAATATTGCAATAAGGGCTGCCAAACACTGAAATCAGTGAAGTGACTTTTGATGAAAAGAACAAATTCTGCCAGGGTATAATCAGATTTTCCGGCTTCATATAAAGGGATTTCAAACTCGAATCGGTCGCTGGCATTTGCCCAAAACGGTGAGCGAATCAGATAACTGATTTCCGCAAGAGAAAGCGCCGTTGTTGCCCAATGCAATAATTCAAAGATAAAGCGAATGAATGGAATATCAAACAAAGGCGTGCCGAGAGAAATATTAAAAGGTTGATGAGGGTGAAATATTTCAGCAAATGTGCGTTGAATCATATTTTTCAGGGCATTTAAATTCGGAATAATACAGGCAATTGTTGTACTCGGATTTTGCTCGATGAGCGCTTTTGCCCATTTTGCCATAGTCAAAATTTCTTCGCGCGTGTCATTAAGTGCAATGCGTTTTGCTGTTTGATTTGTTTTTTGAAGCCGGCCATAATCAACGCGGCAACCTTTATTTTGCAGTGTTTTTAAAAGGGATTGTGTCGCAGGTTCAATTTCGAGAAACCCAATCATCATCAAATGGCGGGGAATGGGCAATTGATTTTGTTGGAATAATAGATCGAGCCAGCGCGTTAAAGATGCTGTTGTCAGTAGATGATTTTGTTGACAATGGTGCTGGAAATTTAATTGCCAT
>MGXH01000026.1 GCA_001801305.1 Gammaproteobacteria bacterium GWE2_42_36 | reverse complement strand
TTCGTGGGCGATTTGGACGGTATTGATGACGGCATTGTTGCTTCGCTGAAGGCGAGGTATTGCAAACTGAATTTATAACCTACTTTCTTATCCCGAACTCAGGTTAAATTATTTCGCCTTGTATGTGATTTTTCATTTTCATTGCGCTAAAGGAAGTGATAACCGCCAAAATTGCAAACAGGAGGACTATCCAAAAAACCGCAAAGGAGCTTGTTTTGCTGCATAAATACCCAACCAGTAATGGAATTAGCGCCGCTAAAGCATAGGCAACATTATAACAAAATGCTACGCCAGTAAAACGAACTCTTGTGGGAAATCCTTCTGCTAGCATAACAAAATAACTCGCAGACATTGCAGCAATGATGAGTTGATATAGCAGTATGAAAATTAATAAGGCATAAAAATTTTTAAAGGCTAGTATTTTAAATAAAAAATAACCGAATAATACGATGGAGATTGCAGGGAAAAAGAGCAATTTTTTTCTGTCTACTTTATCGGAAAGCCATCCGAATAGAGGGATTAAAAGAGAAGACCACAGGTAACCAACCGTAATAACAAAATAGATGTCAGACATTGAATAATTAAAAATTTGATGCAGATATACGGGCATAGCCAAAACAAAAACAATAAAACAGGCGGGAAAAATGATAATACCTATCCCGTTCATCACTTGCCAAAAATTTTTTCTAAAGAGCTCTCTCAGGATAAAATCATTTTTTTTTTGGTTCTTGATGAAATAAGGCGTTTCTACCGCTTGTTTGCGAATAAAATAACCCGCTATAGCGAGAACGCCGCCAATCAAAAAGGGGATTCTCCATCCCCAATTAAACATTTGTTGAGTGGTGAGCGATTTTGATACGATATAAGTAATAAATGACCCCACTGTGACGCCCAGACCAACGCTGGCAATCATGAAGCTGCAATGTAGGCCTCTCTTTGCATTTCCTACATGCTCTGTCAGGAAAGTTAAAGACCCGGGTAATTCGGCGCCGAAAGAAATTCCCTGCAATACTCTAAAGAGCGCAAATATAATGGGGGCAGATAATCCTATGCTTTTGTAAGTGGGCAGCAAGCCCATAAAAGCGGTAGAAAATGCCATTAACAGCATCGAGGCTAAAAAAGTTTTTTTACGCCCAAAGCAATCCCCAAACAACCCAAATATAACGCCACCGATAGGCCGAATAAAATAACCAACGGCGAAAATACAGAATGTTCCCATGATGCCCGCATAATAATTTCCTTCGGGGAAAAATTGTTTTGCCATATAGCTCGCAAGCAGGGCATAGATTACAAAATCGTAATATTCCAATCCTGAACCAACGCTGGTTAATAAGGTTATTTTTTGTGGCTTCATAAAAAGTTGTCCCGCTCTTTATTAATAGGGGTAAACGCATTTAAATTTATTTAATAATCTTACGCAAATATTCTGGCTTAGAACAGGCTTTTTATTGTTAATGAGAGGGCCTGGATTTTTTGCTAAAGAAAGCTATTGAATCGCATTAAAAATCAAGTATGATAGCTTTTTCAATAATGACGATAATGATTCTGAATCTAAGCGGGGGGTTTCAATGTTCTCATCTGGGCTTTTGTTTTCACTTATTGCCTCAGTCATTGCTCTTTTGTACGGGCTCATTTCTGTCAGATGGATTTTAGTGCAACCTGCGGGGAATGCGCGCATGAAAGAAATCGCTTCAGCGATTCAACAAGGCGCATCGGCTTATCTTAATCGTCAATACATCACCATCAGTGTGGTGGGCATTGTTATTTTTTTCTTAATTGCTTTTGTTCCCGCTTTAGGATGGTATACCGCCATCGCTTTTGCCTTGGGTGCGATTTTATCGGGAATTGCCGGCTATATTGGCATGAATATTTCTGTTCGCGCTAATGTTAGAACTGCCGAAGCAGCACGAGAAAGCGAAGGCAAAGCGCTGCGACTTGCTTTTCGCGGTGGTGCAATTACCGGCATGCTGGTGGTTGGGTTAGGATTACTCGGCGTCGCGGGGTATTATAGTTTTCTACTGTTTACGAATCATGTGCAGGTTCTCAATGAAGAAACCATTAAACCGCTCATTGGATTAGCTTTTGGCGGATCGCTCATCTCTATTTTTGCACGGTTAGGCGGTGGTATTTTCACGAAAGGCGCTGATGTTGGCGCTGATTTGGTTGGGAAAATTGAAGCGGGTATTCCGGAGGATGATCCAAGAAACCCCGCCGTAATTGCCGATAACGTCGGAGATAACGTAGGTGATTGTGCGGGCATGGCTGCCGACCTATTCGAAACTTATGCTGTTACACTGGTTGCAACCATGTTGTTGGGTGCGCTTCGATTTGGCGACATGTCTACGGAGGCCATTACGTACCCGTTGGCATTGGGCGGCGCTGGGATTATTGCATCCATTATTGGCTGCATGTTTGTGCGCGTGAAGGTGCCGGGCAAAAAAATTATGCGGGCTATGTATCGAGGCCTTTTTGTGAGCGAATTATTGGCGATGATTTTATTTTATCCCATCACGGTTTGGCTCATGAGAAACGTATCATCTCCTTTTTATCCCAATTTAAGCACATTGCATTTGTATGGCGCTGCCTTGGTGGGTTTATTTTTAACGGCGTTGATGGTGTTTATTACAGAATACTATACGGCGACAGAATACGCACCGGTTCGACGCGTTGCGAAAGCTTCGATGACAGGGCATGCCACGAATATTATTGCTGGTATTGCCGTCTCGATGCGCGCTACCGCTTGGCCGGTATTGGCAATTTGCGCAAGTATTTTAATGGCTTATCATTTAGCGGGATTATACGGCATTGCGATCGCCGCAACGGCTATGTTATCCATGACGGGCATTATCGTTGCATTAGATGCCTACGGCCCTATTACAGACAATGCGGGTGGTATTGCGGCAATGGCTGATATGCCCGCGAGCGTTCGGCATATCACGGATCGGTTAGATGCGGTGGGGAACACCACAAAAGCGGTTACCAAAGGCTATGCCATTGCTTCGGCAGGACTCGCTGCTTTAGTTTTATTTTCCGATTATACGCACGCGTTATTAAATGTTCATCAAGCCGTTGCTTTTGACCTTTCGGATGAATTAGTCATTATTGGCTTATTTATTGGGGGGCTAATTCCCTATTTATTTAGCGCCATGGCAATGGATGCTGTGAGCCGCGCTGCGGGTTCTGTCGTGATCGAAGTGCGTCGCCAATTCAGAGATATTAAAGGCATTATGACCGGTGAGGCAAAGCCTGATTACTCTAAGGCCGTTGACTTTTTAACTAAAGCGGCGATCAAAGAAATGATCATCCCCTCTTTGCTGCCTGTAGTGATTCCTATCTTAGTGGGTGTTTTCCTAGGGCCGAAAGCGCTGGGCGGGTTATTAGTGGGAACAATTATTACCGGATTATTCGTGGCGATTTCGATGACGATTGGCGGCGGTGCTTGGGATAATGCGAAAAAGCATATTGAAGACGGGCATTACGGCGACAGAGGCAGTGAGGCTCATATGGCTGCTGTGACGGGCGATACCGTGGGCGATCCCTACAAAGATACCGCAGGTCCGGCAATCAACCCGCTCATCAAGATCGTCAATATTGTGGCGCTATTGATTGTAACGCTCATTTGATTATTGGAGGCGCCCTTAAAGCTTGAGTGTGTGAAGCAAGCGGTTAAAATGAGCATCAAGTGATTTATTACTTGATTCAATAAAAAGGGTTCGTTATCATACGCTCCATTTTTATTCGATACGATTTGTTTTATAAGAGGTTTTATAAACATGCAAACAGAAATACATCCCGCTTATGATAAAATTAAAGTGGTTTGCAGTTGCGGCAATAAATTCGAGACGCGATCGACATTAAGCAAGGAAAAAAATTCGCTGAATATTGAAGTCTGCGATAAATGTCATCCATTTTATTCAGGGCAACAAAAAATCATTGATACGGCTGGCCGTGTTGAGAAATTCAAGCAAAAATACAAAATGCCAGAAAGCAAAGCGAAAAAAGAAGAGGCGTCTAAAGACAAAGAATAATCGTCTGGCGTATCTTTTTGTTTTAAATCAGAAGCCGCAGTTTTTGCGGCTTTTTTATTTTTAGAGCGATTGATATACTGCATTGTGTTTTAAGAGATATTTGTTTTTATGAAAATTATCTTTGCAGGATCTCCTGATTTCGCCGCCAAACATTTATCGGCTTTGATTGAGGCGCAAGTAAAAATTGCCGCGGTATTAACACAGCCGGATAAACCGACAGGGCGCGGGAAAAAAATCACAGCAACGCCCGTGAAGGAAATAGCATTAAAACACGAACTTCCTTTCTATCAGCCAACGTCGTTAAAAACGGAAGAGGCTTTGATTTGGTTTAAACGTATGGCGCCCGATGTGGTTATCGATGTGGCTTATGGTCTGATCATTCCTTCGTCAATACTGGCGCTTCCCCTTTTTGGATTTTTAAATGTTCATCCATCATTATTGCCGAGATGGCGCGGCGCGGCGCCTATTCAACGGGCGATTTTAGCGGGCGACACAGAAACGGGCGTCTCGATCATGCGATTGGATGAAGGCATTGATACAGGCCCTATTTTCTTTCAGGCACATTGTCCGATTGAACAAAAAGACACGACAGCGTCGCTATCCGATCGATTAGCTAAATTAGGGTGCAAGGCTTTGCTGGAAGTGCTTTCGAATTTAGCGACATTAAATCCTGTTGCTCAAGCTGAAATCGGCGCTTGTTATGCGTCAAAAATTGATAAAACGATGGCGCGATTAAATTGGCAAGAATCTGCTGAGTTATTAGATCGAAAAATCAGGGCATTTAATCCCTGGCCAATTGCGCATAGTGTGCTGGGGGATGAGGTTGTTCGCATTTGGGAAGCCGAGCCACGAGAAGAGAAAACAACTGCTGTCGCAGGAACAATCCTGCGTTGTGATCAGAATGGAATTGATGTGGCTACAGGAAAAGGCATTCTTCGATTGTTAAAATTACAATTCGCTGGAGGAAAATTATTGCCAGTCTCCAATATCTTAAATGGCAAAAAAATGTTTTTTGCTGTGCACCCGCGTTTTGAATCATGAAGAAAAATTCTCGCGCGATTGCCGCTCGTATTTTAGGCGAGCTTTGGGCCAACCAATTTTCTTTTTCGAAAACTTTCCCTCTTTATTTGACACAAGCGTATTCACTTTCAGAAAAAGCGTTTATTAAAGAAATTTGTTATGGTGTTGCGCGTTTTTATGAAACGCTTGAAACTATTTCGGCCGCGCTTTTGAAAAAACCGCTTTCAGAAAAAGACCCCGATATTCATGCGCTGATTTTGGTTGGCTTATATCAATTGATTTATATGCGAACGCCCGATTATGCCGCGATTGGGGAAACCGTTGAATCCGCAAGGATATTAAGGAAAGAATGGGCTTGCAAATTAATTAATGCGGTCTTGCGTAATTTTATTCGGCAAAAAGAGGCTTTACTTGCGTTAGGGTTAAATCAAGATAATCATCCTGCCTGGTTTGTCGATAGATTAAAAAAAGCTTACCCAAACGATTGGAAAGTGATGTTAGAGGCTAATCAGCAACATCCGCCGATGAGTTTACGCGTCAATCAACGGAAAATCTCAAGAGAAAATTATCTTCAAAGATTACGGGGAATGGATCTTGGCGCCGAAATCTCTTCCGTGTCATCGGGGCTTGTTTTAAAAAATCCCGTTTCTGTAAGTGCATTGCCCGGCTTTTTGGAAGGCGAAGTGTCTGTGCAAGACATCAGCGCGCAATTAGCGGCTGAGTTGATGGAGTTAGAGGCCGGTCAAAGTGTATTAGATGCTTGTGCAGCGCCGGGTGGAAAGCTATGCCATTTATTGGAAAAAGAACCGCAATTAAAAAAAGTAGTGGCCATTGATCAAGAGTCTCATCGGATGCATTTGATTGAAGAAAATCTAACTCGATTAAATTTAAAAGCGCAAGTAATTTGTGCGGATGCCAGCAAGCCGGTGTTATGGTGGGATCGCACGCCATTTGATCGTATTTTATTAGATGCGCCTTGCTCGGCTACGGGCGTTATTCGCCGACATCCGGAAATTAAATTATTAAGACACGCGGGTGATATTGCTCAGAATGCTGTTCTTCAATTGGCATTACTGCAAGCATTATGGCCGTTATTAAAATCAAACGGAAAGTTATTGTATGTGACTTGCTCTATTCTGCCGCAGGAAAATGATGAGGTGATACAGGCCTTTTTAAAAGATAGAGCCGATGCAATAGTCGAGCCTTTTATTGCTTCGTGGGGAATTCAAACGTGCTTTGGTCGACAGGTTTTAACAGGGCAAAATAATAGCGATGGGTTTTATTACGCGCGAATAAAAAAGGCGTACTAGACTTACGTGAAAAGTGCGTCCGCAAGGTTAAATAAACTCCGGTTTCTTTTTCGTTTTAGCCTTTTCTCTTAGACATAAAAAAAGCGGATATTTCCATTAGAAAATATCCGCTTTGTGGATAATAAGTTAAATATTATCTACGGTCGTCGCGATCTCTGAAACCGCCACTACCACGACGCTCACCGCCACGGTCACTACCGCGATCAGCACCACGCCATCTGGAGCCGCCGCCAGCACCACCAGCGCCGCCGCCGGTTCTTTCTGTTTTCTCTTTGGCTAAGCTGACGTGTAATTTTCGTCCTTTGTATTCTTGACCATTGATTGCTAATGCGGCATCAGCTTGACTGGCGTCTTCGAATTCGACAAAGCCAAAACCTTTTGATCGGCCAGAATGACGGTCTTCGATAACTTCCGCGCTGACGATATGACCAAACTGAGCGAATAACGCTTGTAGGTCTTCAGATGTTACTGTGTAGGATAGATTTCCAACATAGAGTCTTTTCATGAGATTGATTCCTCGATTTATTTAAAATGCACTAGAAACTTTTTTGAAGAACCCATGTTGGGCTGGCAATCAAAAGATAGCGTTCAATGCTCTATAAGCATAGCACAAGATAAACGAATGACAACTCATTTTTGAGTTTGATCGTATTTTGTGTATACTACCTTATTCTTTCAATTCGATTCATCAATTGAGTATAGCTATGATGGCCAGGGTAAAATCAACTCAACAGATAGAATCTATCTTAGTTGCCGTTAAACAATGCTTACGATTAGCGATTCCCTTGATTTTGACGAATTTAGTTCAGTCGGCGAGCGGTTTTGTGGGGACTGTTATGGTGGCTCATTTAGGGGAAATCCCCTTAGCAGCCAATGCGATTGTTTCAAATATTTACCTGACAATCATTGTTTTTATGTACGGTTTGTTGGGTGCGGTGAGTGTTTTAGTGGCACAAGCGTACGGTGCAAAAAATCACCCAGGCATCAAGTTTGCTACAGGACAAGGCTTTTTTATCGCTATTATTTTTAGTCTATTCATGATGATTCTTTTGTGGCATATGGCGTTTCTTTTAAAAATAACAGGGCAAAATGCTGCCATTATTTTGATAGCTGTTCCCTATTTACACGCTTTAGTTCTAGGGTTTATTCCTTTGGGCCTTCTTGTGGTCATGGAAAATTATTTAATGGGAATTGCCAGGGCCCGCACGGTGCTTTTATTTAGTTTGCTCGAAGTGCCCTTGGAAATTCTCGCTTGTTATGCCCTTGTTTTTGGGAAATTTGGTTTTCCTGCGCTTGGATTGGTTGGCATTGGCTATGCTTTTGCGGCGATCTTTTTGTTCATGGATATTTTGCTGATTGCAGGCATTTGTTATTTTCCTTCTACGCGACGAGATAGTATTTTTTCCTATAGCTGGCGACTTCAGCCCTCTTATTTTTGCGAGATTATTCGTATCGGTGTGCCCATTGGTTTAATGTACACGGTTGAAATGATCATGTATTTTGGTATGGTTTTTATGATGGGAAAATTTGGGACCGATCAACTCGCCGCCCATCAAATCGCGATTCAGTATATCAACAATGTTGCTTTTATGATTATTTGGGGTTTTGCTCAAGCAACAACCATTCAAGTGGGATATGCCGTCGGAGAAAACAATCGTGCCGCCATCTTACGCGCAACGCAAATTAATTTAGGGCTAAGCTTGATCATCATGGTAGTATTGATTGGCTTTTTCTTTATTGGCTATCCCCGTTTATTGATCGGTTTTGATATCGATATTCGTCAACCTTATGCTGCCGCTATCGTGTCTCATGCTATCTTATTTCTAGCCATCGGCGGCCTTGCTCAATTAGCGGATACCGTCCGTTTCATTGCGTTGGGTGCTTTACGCGGCCTCAAAGATACACGAGTACCCATGTGGATTAGCGTGATTGTTTTTTGGGGCATCGCTTTGCCTTTAGGTTATTTATTTGGATTTGTTTTTCATGGCGAAGGCGCGGGTTTATGGTTAGGCGTATTAATTTCCCTGATCATTGGGGCTGGTGTCTTATGGTGGCGATATCATCGCTTAGCCCGCACGATTAATTTAACGGCTTTATTGCTTTCATGAAGCAATAAATAAATACAAATTGCATTAGGTCTTTAACCTTTTTCAAAAAGAGAACATTATGAATTCATCTTTGGCTCAAAAAACCTGGCTCGCATTAAATCGACTACAGGGATTATCTGCAAAAGATATTGCTCACTTGACGGCACGTTTTGATGATTTAGAGACTGTGTTTAAATCATCCGACCAGCGATTGCACGAGAGTGGATTCTCTGAATCTTTGATCCAGCAGGTTCATGCACTCGATTGGACAGCCGTTGAAACTGAATTAGCCTGGCTTGAGAAACCCGATCATCATTTATTGACCCTATCGGATGAAACTTATCCAGCGCTTTTGCGTGAAATTCCATCGCCACCCATCGTGTTATTTGTCGAAGGAGATGTTCGTTTGCTTCAACAGCCGCAACTGGCGATGGTCGGGAGTCGCAATCCGACACCAATAGGTATTGAAACAGCGGAATCATTTGCGTGCTATCTCGCGGAGAAAGGCTGGATTATCACGAGCGGGTTAGCGATGGGTATTGACGCAGCCAGTCATCGAGGCGCGCTGACGCAGGGGAAAACCATTGCTGTTCTTGGCTGCGGTATTGATCAACTGTATCCGCCCAAAAATAAACCACTCGCCGAGCGTATCGTAAAATCGGGTGCTATTGTTTCCGAATTTCCGCTGGGCACGCAGCCGACGCGAGTCAATTTTCCGAGGCGTAATCGGATTATTAGTGGCCTCTGTCTCGGCGTGCTAGTGGTTGAAGCGGCGATCAAAAGCGGATCACTGATTACCGCTAAATTTGCAGCCGATCAGGGGCGAGAAATTTTTGCGATCCCTGGGTCGATTCACAATCCTTTGTCGAAAGGGTGCCATTATCTTATTCGATACGGGGCGAAATTGGTTGAAACGGCTGAGGATATTGAAGAAGAGCTCGCGTCTTTTTTTTCGCAGAAAGAGCCCGCGAACCCAGAGGGCGGAAAGGAAAAAGAGCGATCTTCAGCTAAAAATCGATCAGTTTTCGTCCTAGACAAGGATTATCGAAAGCTGTTATCCTGCGTCGGCTTTGAACCAACCGCTATAGACACCTTGGTTATTCGAAGTGGATTTTCTGCGGAAAATGTTTCTTCGATGCTATTAATAATGGAATTAGAGTCTTATATTAAATCGGTTATAGGCGGGTATGTTCGGTTGAAATCATAGGAATGAGAAGAGAGTCATTATGAGTAAAAATGTTGTGGTTGTCGAATCTCCGGCAAAAGCAAAAACGATCGAAAAATATTTAGGCAAAGATTTTCAGGTGCTGGCTTCTTATGGCCATGTGCGTGATTTGTTACCCAAAAAAGGCTCTGTTGACCCAGAGAATGGTTTTGCCATGCGTTACGAGCCGATCGAAAAGAACGCTATTCGTGTCGACGCCATTAAAAAAGCACTCAAAAAAGCCGATACGCTTTACCTTGCGACAGATCCAGATCGCGAAGGAGAAGCCATTGCGTGGCATATTTATGAAATGCTCTCTGAAAAAGGGGCTTTAAAAAATAAAGCGATTGAACGCATCGTCTTCCATGAAATCACGAAATCAGCTGTTCAAGAAGCGCTTTCTCAAGCGCGAACGATTGATATGAATTTAGTGAACGCACAACAAGCTAGGCGCGCTTTAGATTATTTGGTCGGATTTAATTTGTCACCGCTGCTTTGGAAAAAAATTCGACGTGGATTATCCGCAGGGCGTGTACAAAGCCCTGCGTTGCGATTGATTGTCGAACGCGAAGCAGAAATTGATGCGTTTAAATCACAAGAATATTGGACAATTGAAGCCGCATGCGCTGCACGCAAGCAGCCTTTTCCCGCAAAATTGATCCAATATCAGCAACAAAAGCTAGAAACCTTTAGCATTCAGGATCAAGCGCAAGCCGATAGTATAAAAGCGGATTTATCAGCTAAAGCGCAAGGTAAATTAACCGTTGTTAACGTCGATAAAAAAACACGCAAGCGCAATGCGGCCCCGCCTTTTATGACCTCTACCTTACAACAAGAAGCGGCCCAAAAATTAGGATTTACGGCGCAACGGACGATGCGAACGGCGCAACAACTCTATGAGGGCATCGAGACGGACGATGGCCCGATGGGTTTAATTACTTATATGCGTACCGATTCCGCTAATTTAGCGAAGGAAGCAGTGCAAGAAATACGCGATTTTATTCAGCAACAATATGGCGATAAAAATTTACCCGATGCGCCAAACGTCTACAAGACAAAATCTAAAAATGCACAAGAAGCGCATGAGGCAATCCGACCTACATCAGCTTTTAGAACGCCGGCTTCTCTTAAAAATGCACTGACGCAAGATCAAGTGAAATTATACGATTTAATTTGGAAACGCACGATTGCCAGTCAAATGATTCCAGCAAAAATCAATACCGTTTCGGTTGATTTGTCTTGTGGCGATGCGAGCAATATTTTTCGTGCTACGGGTTCGACGATTATCGATCCTGGTTTTATGAGCGTGTACCAAGAAAGTTTAGGCGATGATGCCGCACCCGAAAAAGAAGAAAATTTATTGCCCGAATTAACAGTGAATGAAACGATTGATTTGCTCGATATCCTGGGGAATCAACATTTCACTGAGCCACCGCCACGTTATAGTGAGGCGACTTTAATTAAAGCGCTCGAGGAATATGGGATTGGCCGACCTTCTACGTATGCCGCGATTATTTCCACCTTACAACATCGCGAATATGTCATTTTGGAAAAGAAACGCTTTCACCCAACGGATACGGGTAAAGTGGTGAATAAATTTTTAACGAATTATTTTACCAAATATGTGGATTATACTTTCACAGCGGGATTAGAAGACGAACTTGATGCGGTTGCACGCGGAGAAATGGTGTGGGTTCCATTGCTCAAACAATTTTGGGAACCGTTTCATCAGCAAATCGCAACCATTGAAGAAACAGTTCAGCGCAAAGATGTGACGCAAGAATTGCTTGATGAGGCTTGTCCCAAGTGTGGGAAGCCCTTATCCATTCGACTCGGTCGCGCCAAACGATTTATTGGCTGTACCGGTTATCCCGATTGTGATTACACGCGTAATATGGATGGCGAAGAAGAAACAACGCCCGAGCCGATTGCCGATCGAGTGTGTCCGCAATGTGGCGGCGCGTTGATTTATCGACAAGGCCGATATGGAAAATTTATTGGGTGCAGTCAGTATCCGAAATGCAAATTTATCGAGTCGCTTGTAAAACCCGCAGACACAGAAATTCCTTGTCCAGAGTGTTTTAAAGGGACTTTGCTGAAACGCCGATCACGCCGAGGCACTTTTTTCTATTCATGCTCGCGCTATCCGGAAT
>MGXH01000025.1 GCA_001801305.1 Gammaproteobacteria bacterium GWE2_42_36 | reverse complement strand
ACAACGGACAAATTTTTGCGAGTCAGTATCGATTATATTTGCCGACGAAAAAAGAATTGAAAGCGCAGTTAGCGGATGTGGAGATTTAAAATATGTATTTTTGATATTAGATCTTCAATCAGTGCGTGACCAAGTAGATTTCCTAGTATTTGTAAAAAAACTCGCCACAATAAGCAGTATGCCAATACGATTCAAGGCTAAATACCGATTTGCTTTTTTTCTTCCGTTTTCGGTAGGCTCCGTAGTAAATACTTAGACCCATCCCGGTTAATTCGATTACGAGTTAGAGTGTTATGTGGTTAAGGATAGTGCCCCCTCATTTGGGAAAGAGCCCCGACATTGTTATCTTCAGCGTTATATTGGCTCCCCGAGTCGGACTCGAACCAACGACCCAGTGGTTAACAGCCAGTAGCCCCCATGTTTTCTCATTCTTAATGTTCTTAAACAAGTCTTTACAAATCAATGACTTTATATTACTTTTGCTTAAATCAATCATGATCAATTTTAATTGGTTTAACTACATATTGCGGCAATATAACGGCAATGAAAACAAATTTATTTAATTTCACAAAAGGAAATATTCAAAAACTACCTCAACCACAAAAGGGTATTTCCTACTTTAAGGATACCAAGGAAAAAGGGTTGAGCCTTTATATCACCGCAAATGCTGTCACCACTTTTTTTATAAGAAAAAGAATAAACGGAAAAGACGAAAGAGTGATAATCGGTAATTTTCCCGACATAAGCGTTGAAACAGCGCGCAAGCAAACTCGAATAATAAAAGGGCAAGTGGCGGGCGGCATTAATCCGAATGATGAAAAACGTAAAATCAGGCAAGAAATTACATTAGGGGAGCTTTTCAGTGAATTTATGGAGCGTTATAGCAAAAGGCAAAAACGCACATGGAAAGATGATGAAAGGGAGATGAAGAGATTCTTATCTCGTTGGTTTAGTTACAAGATATCAATCATAACAAAACGCGATATACAGTTACTTCACGAGCAAATTAAAGATAATAATGGTTTATATCAGGCAAATCGCCTTTTAGAAAGATTGAGAGCCATGTACAACAAGGCAATTGAATGGGGTTGGAGTGGGAGTAATCCGTCGAATGGGATTAAAAAATTTAAAGAAAAAAGGCGCGATAGATTTATTCAGCCTGCAGAGTTGCCAAGATTTTTTCAAGGGCTTGAAGCGGAACCAAACATAAACGCAAAAGATTATATATGGATTTTATTATTGACAGGGGCTCGCAAAACCAATGCCCTTGCCATGCGCTGGGAACAAATTGATTGGCATCGTGAAGAGTGGCGAATTCCAGATACAAAAAATGGCGAACCGCTAACGGTTCCCTTAGTCAAAAAAGCCATTGAAATTTTAAAAAGTCGAAGAAATAGCGTTCAAGAAAGTGAGTGGGTGTTTCCAAGCAATTCTATCGCCAGCAATCATTTTAGCAATCCTAAAAAAGCCTGGGCACGTGTGCTCAAAAGAGCAAATATAACCAATCTAAGAATTCATGATATTCGTCGAACGATGGGATCTTATCAGGCTATTACAGGAGCAAGCTTGCATATTATTGGTAAGTCGTTGGGGCATAAATCACAAGAGGCGACGCAGATTTATGCTCGTCTTCATAATGATCCTATACGTGCCTCTATGGAGAAGGCAACAGCCGCTATGCTTGTAATACCGCAGGGGGCAGCAGAAAAATGAAACAAGTTCTTATTCCACACCCAATAGCTAAAAAATGCTTCTTAATCGAAGCTCTATATTGGGTGGCTTTTAAATTGTATCCTCTTTATTATGGTTCAAGGAAAGGGGGTGAATGGGATACTCGTGAAGATTTTACCTCTCATGATGACGATGCGGAATTTATTTACACTGATTTGAAGTATTTTTTTACAAAGGAAAATTGCGAAAGATATGGGCTGCCCATAAATCCAAGGGCTAAATATTTGGATTCAGGCGCAATAGAACCGATGAGCATAGAGCTAATAGAGAAGATTCTAAAAAATAAAAAAGAATATAGTAAAGAAACTCGAGCAGAGGCGCTAAAAAATAAAAGTATTGCTATCGAATATAAAGCAGCGATAGAAAATTGGAAGGAATGTCTGGCTGATTATTTAGAGTTATCAAAAGCGTCAATTTTTTCAGCGCTAAAAAATGGAAAAATTACGGCTAGTGGGCAAAAAATCGGGAAGCTTAAAAAAAAGGTGTCCATATCTCAATGGGAAAATAAAGAAAATTGGGATAACCTTAAAGATTGGTATAACGTAAAACGTTCAGATATCCCGAAAGAATTTTGGCGCATAGAAGGAATAGATTGGGATGATGGATCAGCCTTTTCCCCATCTGGTTACTATACAAGCATCCTTTTGGATACAGATGAGCTGTTTGCAGTCTTTCCGGAACCCAAGCCTGAGAGAATAAACATTCGCTCCATTAATGGAACTTTGCTTTTAGATGAGGATGCGCAACTAAACGTTCAACAGGCATATGCGCGAAGAGGACGTCCATCTTGTTATAACTGGGAAGAATTTATTGTTGAAATGGTCAAACGAGATAGGCAAGGGAGCTTACCAAAAACGCAAAAAGCATGTGTTATTGAAATGAAACAATGGTGCAAGGAATGCTGGGGGAGAGAGCCTAGTGAGACAAATTTAAAAGATCATATTAGTCGTTTTTATCAGGCGAAAATTATAGTTTGATTATCTCTAAAATATTCCTCAGGCGTATGTAAATTATACAAACCATTACACCTCAGCTATTTTTTTAATTTCACTACGCCCCGTGTAATGATTAGATTTTTATTACGATTTATATCTTGATGCATTTTTTTGCATTCATTTTCTGACTTTCTGACTTGAATTTCTGACTTTATTTTCTGGCTTTTCTGTCCTTTTTTTAATGAGTTACTTTTTTATTATCTGCTATAACCTCAAGTCGATTTGTTTAATTTTATTTTGAGGTGTTAAAAATGAATGGCCAAGAAGAAAAAATTTTATCTCGTGAAGAGGCTGCCAAATTCCTTGGGGTTTCAAGGGGGACATTGGACGTGTGGGCATCAACAAGGCGTTATCCTTTGCCGGTTGTGAAAGTTGGGAGGTTATCTAAATATCGTTTAAGTGATCTTTTAAAATTCCTTGATGAAAGAACTGACCAAAATCGGGCGTAATGGGGTGATTTATGTGCGACATTACTAATCGTTTTCAGCATGAGATTGATCGAGTGGGACTTGGTTGTCCAGCTGAAATTTGTGATGACGGGGTACTGCATCGTTTTTCTATCCCAGAAGATAAAGGCAAAAAAAATTGTTGGTACGTTTTGCATGTTATCTCGAATGGTCTCGCTTATGGTGCGTTCGGCTGTTGGAAGCGTGGAATTACAGAGCGGTGGTGCAGCAAAAGAATTCAAACGATTTCGTCTCGAGAGCGAAACATAATCGAGCAAAAGAAAAAAGAACTGGAAAATAAGCAATTAGCTGAACGAGAAAAAGCAAAATTGAAGGCACGTTATATTTGGGATCACGCGCAAAAAAACTTTTCGAGTCATCCGTATTTGGAGCACAAAAAAATTAAATTGCATGGAGCTAGGCTTCGCAAGAACTTGCTAATAATTCCATTGTATGATGAAAACTCAGGGTTGAGCAGCTTGCAATTCATAAGCGCTGAAGGGAATAAGCGATTCTTAAAAAACGGGGCGATTAATAGTTGTTGCTTCACTATCGGCGAAATCAAGGAGAAACTTTATATCGCTGAAGGTTTCGCGACGGCAGCGACTGTTCATGAGGTAACAAATTGCGGTGTGGTAGTTGCATTTACCGCGAATAATCTTTTCTCGGTCGCTCAAGTCTTTCGAAAGAAATACCCTAATACTGAAATTATCGTTTGTGCTGATAACGATGCTTTTAGGAAAGAAGGGAATATTGGCGTTGAAAAAGCAAAGGAAACGGCAAAAGCAATCAATGCAAAATTTATAATGCCCAAGTTTGAAAATACTGATTCCAAGCCTACTGATTTCAATGATCTTTATTTCCTCGAGGGATCAGCTGTCGTACAGCAGCAACTAGCTTCTGCGAAATGCATAGAGGTTAGTTGCGCTATTCCAGATGGTTATTGTCTCATCAAGGATGGTGTGTATTTTGAACCGAAAGATGAAGGTGGTGATGCGTTGCCGCGAATTTTTGTTTGTTCTCGAATTGATATCGTTGCGCGTACACGCGATAAAGTTAGCGAAAGCCATGGTCGATTGCTGGAATTTAAAGATCCTGACGGAGTGACACACCGTTGGTCGATGCCAATGGAAATGCTTGCTACTGACGGAGCAGAGTATCGGCGAATTTTATTAAGTATGGGGGTTAACATCCCAGCAAGTCGCAAAGCACGGGAATTATTAACCAATTATCTTCAATCATCTAAGCCCCAAACGACGGCACTGTGCACTGATGTCGTGGGATGGCATGGAAATATTTTCGTTTTACCTGACGAAACTTTTGGCCCCTCTGAAAATAAAGTCTATTTACAAACTAATTCTGGTTTTTTAGAAGGGTTCGAAGTTGCCGGAACAGAAGACGATTGGAAAGAACATGTTGGTAAATTTTGTAGTGGAAACTCACGTTTAGTTTTTGCTGTGAGTACGTCTTTTGCAGCGCCTTTACTTAATGTGTGCGGCGAAGAAAACGGAGGGTTCCATTTTCGTGGAGCGAGTAGCTCTGGAAAAACAACGCTTCTCAAAGTTGCATGTTCGGTATGGGGGTCGCAAAAAAGATTACAACGCTGGCGTGCAACGGCCAATGGATTGGAGGGTACGGCCAAGTTACATAATGACTGTCTTTTATGCTTGGATGAGCTATCCGAGGTTGATCCTAAAGAGGCTGGGGAGGTGGCCTACATGCTAGCCAATGGCTCTGGGAAAATTCGTAGCAAGCAAGATGGGACTACGCGACGAAAGACAAGTTGGAGGTTGCTGCTTCTCTCAGCAGGGGAAATAAGTTTAGCTGATCACATGAGCAGTATTGGGAAAAAAATAAAAGCGGGGCAGGAAGTGAGATTGATTGATATCAGCGCAGATGCTGGCGATGGCTTTGGAGTATTTGAGAATTTACATGGTTTTGAAAATGGTGATGTTTTTTCTCGTTACTTGAGCCAAGCTGCAAGCCAATGCCACGGAATGCCAATCAGAGAATTTTTAAAGCAAATCGCCATTAATCCGGAAGACCTCAAAACAAGCTTGAGCAAAATGATAAATGATTTTGTTAAAGAATATTGCCCAACAAATGCAGATGGTCAGGTGAAGCGAGGGGCGGCTAGGTTTGCGATCATAGCCGCTGCGGGTGATTTGGCTACTCGATTAGGCATTACAGGATGGCAGGAAAATGACGCTGTTGAGGCAGCAAAAAAATGTTTTGAATCCTGGGTTAGTTGCCGTGGAGGACACAAGCCTAAAGAAGAGACAGAAGCTCTTCAGCAAATAAGGAGCTTTTTCCAGCTTCATTCTGAATCACGATTTACAAAATGGGAAGAATTTAAGACCTCAGACCCTGAGGCGTTACAGAGGCGAACGATAAATCGAGTTGGGTTTGTAAAATATGATAACAATTCGGTGGAATTCTTTGTTGATACTGCAATTTTTAAAACAGAGATTTGTAAAGGATTAGATTGTAAATTCGTCGTAAAAATTTGTAAAGAACGTGGATGGTTGCTTCCTGATAGCGAAGGAAAATCCACCACCCCTATACGCGCTCCTGATACCAACGAGACAAGGCGCTTCTACCATTTTAGTCATTTGGTTTTGGGAGATGATGATGCGCAATGATTATTTCGATGAATGGCTGATCAGCATTGGCGTTAAAAATAGGTGTGACAAGTGTGACGGTGTGCCGGAAAACAGGAGAGGCTTTATTAACAATGAGTTGGATAACAATACTGGTGATACACCTTGTGAGGTTGATAAGTGTGACGCGTGTGACAAAAACTTAGATAAGGAGTCTCCTGTCACACCAGTCACACAATCGATTCATTTGATGTGTGACGACGATGCAAGCGTGGAAGCCACGGTTGGCAAGGGTTATAACGATTTGTCACACCTGCTACACTTGTCACACCAAGAAAAACATCTTTCTGCGAAAGAGCTCAAGGAAATATTCGATGAGTTCCGTTTATGGGGGCGTGTTAAATGCAAATATTGCGACAACCTGAATTTTAAAGGTATTTGTGTTGTGGACTCGGTTAAAGGGTATCGACCGGAAAGTAATAAATGGCGAAGGTGCAAATCATATTTTGAGCAGGAGGTTATTGAAAATCAAAAAGTTTTCGTTAGCAAATCTCAATGAAAATCAATTTTTAATAAATAGGAGAAAGTTATGGCACACGAAAAACAAACTACAAATGAATCCATTATCGGATCGGTTTTGATGGATGAGCAAAAAGAAGAGCAGCGTGAAAAACTTATTTTAAAGGATGAAAAAGGACGCTTCTTACCTGGGTGCAATCCAAACCCCGCTGGCAGGAATACCAGTGCTCGACAGAAGCTATGGGATAACGTGTTTACGCCAGAGGTGAAGAAACAGGTGCTCACTCAGCTTCGAGATCAAGCGCTTGCCGGCGATCGCGATGCTCTCGAATTTGTTGCTTCGAGAATTTCAATCGCAAAACCAAAATCCGAACTGGAAGAGTCTAAACTATCACTCGAAACAGAGGTCTTGCAAAAAGCGGTTATCGATTTTGATAAGAAAATAGCCGGTCTGAAAGTTTCAATAACCTGTTTAGAGCGACTGCTCAACGTTGTTAGAAGTGATGATAAATATAAAGCTGTTGTGGCGAGCATAATTCAATCGCTCGCTCAGCATTCTTAAGTTACTCATTAAACTACTTACAGAGGAAAAAACATGAACTCGGGGAAAAAAGCACAGCGCCCATCTGATAAAAACAAAGCAGAAACCAATCGAACGTTACTGACGGACTTGCTCACCAATCCGCTTGGTAGCGCAGCATTAACAATTCAACATATATTCCGCCCAGAAGAATTGCCGTTAGCCAAGTTACTCGAAGAGTTGATGAGGCAGCAAAAAAGTATCTGCGAAGGCAATTCGCATTTATTAGAATCACTTCTTATTAATCAAATGCAATCACTACAAGCTTTGTTTACTTACGCTTCAATTCGCGCATCTAAGAGCGAGACGATACCGCAATGGCAGGTGTATACCGATGTTGCAATCAAGGTAAATAACGCCTGCAGAAAAACGATTTTAGCAATCAACCAGCTAAAAAACCCAGCCCCCGCAACTTTCATTAAGCAACAGAACAATTCTGTTAACCAACAAATCAATAACGGACAGCCGGTTCCTGAAAAAAATAAAAAATCTGCAAACGAATTATTAATCGAGGAGAAGGAAAATGAGACGCTGGACTTTCGAAGAACGTCTGAGGCAATCCGAGCTCATCCGGCAATGGAAACCGTGGAAATCGGCAGGCGTAAAGACACCTGAAGGGAAAGCTATCAGCAAAATGAATGCTTATAAACATGGCAGTCGTTCGGCTGAAGTGAGAGATACATTAAAAGCGATCGCTCAGTATCGAAAGAACTTAAAAACGATGACATTTTAGGAAAAAACATTAATTCAGCGGGTTGGATTTAATGACCTTCCTTGTCCGTAAATCCAGATCAATTATTGATCGAATGATTGGCTCGATTGTTCTTTTGAAACCCACAAAAAACGATATAATAGAAATGCAGCACTACTCGGTCAGGACGATTGGTCATGTTCTCGGAGATAGAACAGCAGTGCTGCAAAATATAATGGACCACATAAAATTAGCTTTGCAAATAAAGAGATTCTCTTTAGATGAGTAATGGATATAAGCTGATCATTTTCGATTGGGATGGAACGCTTTGTGATTCCTCTGCCGCTATTATTGAAGCCTATCAACAGGCATCCAAAACTATTCTAAACGCCATTCCAAATGAAAAAGATATAGTGGGCGTCATTGGGCTTAGCTTCGAAGCAGCAACGCAAACGATATTTTCGCAGATATCTCAAGATGAAATTACGAAGCTAAAAAGAGAGTTCGAGCTTATTTTAGAAGGCGAAGTATTACAAAAAATAATCTTATTTTCAGGCGTCATGGAGGCATTGGATCATCTAAAAAATCAAGGGCACACTTTGGCAATATCTACGAATAGAGATAAAAAGTCTCTCGAGAGAGATTTAAAAGCCATACAGATTAGCCATTTTTTTAAAACCTATAAGTGCATGGATGAGTTATGTATGAAACCACATCCTGACATGCTATTAGACATCATAAAATCACTGAATTTTGAAAAAGAAAAAGCTTTGTTTATTGGAGATTCAAAAAACGATATGGAGTTATCACAAAATGCTGCCGTGAAAATGCTGTTAATCAGCAAGAAAGAAGACCCTGATGCTATTCGTTCGCTTTATCCAAATATTTTAGGGGTATTACCTTGTGCATCAAAATTACCTTTATGGTTAAGTGATAATAAAGAAGTTTTTTTTGAGGGAGCACTTTCCGATGGTTAATGTAGAAAAATACAAGGATTTGAATGTCGAACAACTGACATGGGATGAAATAAAAAAGCCGCTCGAGAAAATCAACCGCGAATTAACGTCTGTCATTAATCAATTATCTCCGAATAAAAAATTGAAATTGTATCGATTCCGATATCCTTATATGACAAAAATATCGGATAGAAACGGATTGAATGTTCCAACAAAGAATGGGGGTGTGATCAACCTCAGCCATCAATCTATTCCTGCTGAAATAAGAAACGATCTTTCTTATTCCTCTCTTCCGTTGGGGCTCATTTTGAATAATTCCGTCGAAGTTTATGGTGAAATAGGAAAAAATATAACGACACTGGGCGTGTTTAAGGCGGGAGTCCCCTTAGGATTACTTGAGGTTTTAGAACCAAAAAAATCATTTTGCATCAGAAATGTTTGGGATATTTCAGCCGGATTGCGTTCTGCTTTCATGTTGCCCAGCATTGGAGACAACACATCGCATAACCGATTAATGTCGAGCGTCAATTGCTTTGCCGCCAAGCCCCCGTCAACATTTAATCATTCGGAATTATTCAGTCATATTGTTCACAATAATCCAAATGAAACATGGTATGTGGACATATTGTTTTTTTCAAAAACATGGTTCGAAGACAGCAAAAAAAACAGCAAAGATTATCACTGGCTTAAATTTTATTATTTTTTACATCAGTACTTGTTTCAATATACAGGAATACCAAGAAATGGATTAACGTTTGACTTTGTGTGGCATACGTTCGCCAATCTATTAACTGAAATACATAATAAACCAGATCCTTATGTGTTAGATACCGTTAAACATTTAATTAAACTTTCCATTGGCGAATTACCTGGATTTGGACCATCAACTGATGATCAAGGAGGCCCATTTTCTCTCGTTAAAGACGCTTATATGGATAATTACAAACTGCAATATGCGCCCACTATTATGGAGCCGCAAACCTTTACAGGGAAGCAGCCGATTTATTATTCGCTTCACAATCCCACTTTATTTGAATCAACGCCAAGAAAGAGAAAGCCAGAGAGTATAGTGACGGATCTCATACAAATTAAAAGCCTTGTGAATCATTTTAAAACATTTTTCGATGAAAAAAAGATCTACCTTGGGGAATCATTGATCAATGATATTATCCCAACGACTTTTTTTGATTTTTTTCACTTTGGTAATAATACCAGCTATTTTGGAATCAAAAATAACGAAGACATTCCCAAAATAGATACGCGGTTTATTTTATATAAAAAACAAAAATATAATTTCTCCCCAGCAAGCTGCTTTGTACAGAATTGCATTAGCATTTCAAAAGGCGCCAAGGAAAACGGTAAAAAGACAATACATACTCAAGAGACTATTGAAACATGACGCAACCGTTTATCAGAGAGCTCAGCCCAACCGAAAACAGATTATATTTGCTTAATTTGATCACACCTCATAATGTCATTTTTATCGCGGAATTTTCTGGAAAATTAGACGTGGAGATATTAAGAGAAGCAATAAAAAGATTGCAAAAAAAACATGCCATGCTCAGCGTATCAATTGAAAATGAGCCCTCGTTTAAACCAAAGTTTTGCTCCTTACCTACCGGTACGGATACCCCTTTGTCTATCTTACATGATGATAACATTCAAAACTGTTGGACAGAAAAGACCGAACAGCTGCTAATAGAACAGCTTAATCAAAAAGGTAAGCCGTTATTCAAAGTCGTTCAAGTGAATTTCGGTACAGGATTTTACTTGTTCTTAGTTTTGCAGCATCTTATATGTGACGGCAAATCACTCATGGCTCTATTTCAAGAGCTATTGGATGAGATTGATACAATAGAAAACCAATTGGATGTCTCGCCGGTTATGCACCCTTTTGCGCCGCCCATTAATGAATTATTTCCAGATCTGTGCGGTGAAACAACCTCATTGGGTCCTTTGTTTGATAATCCCAATGAAAGTAAATATCGTTCGCTCTATTTACATATTCCAATATCTCAACGAAATACGGGCTTTGTTAATTTAACGCTTTCAAAACGTGAGTTTACTTTAGTGTATGGTGCGTGCAAAAAAAAGCAAATATCGTTACATGCATTTTTATGTGCTTGTTTGTGCTTGATGCTTAGAAAGAATTTATTTCATTTTCAGTCCGATCTGAATGACAGTGTGCATATAGGGTGCAATAGCTTAATAGATGCAAGGCCTTTTCTCAAAACACCATTAGAAAATAACATATTAGGGTTTTATAGCAGTTGCATTCTTGCGGACTATAAAGTGGATAAACAGGCTGATATTTGGGCGCTCGCTCGCTTTATTGAAGATGATATTAAAAGAAAAAAAGATTCTTATGATTTTATTAAGCGTATGAAACGTCACGAAACTTTTACGAGCAAGTTTACGACACCAGAATATTTAATTGAATCGATGCGAGTCGATGAGCCAGCGCTTTCAGTGAGCAATCTCGGGAAAATAAATTTGATATCGCCTGTTAAAAATTTACACTTAGTGAATTGTAATGTTGCAGGTAGTTGTCATGCGCATTCAAGAAATCAGGATACATTTTTTATAACGATACTCAGTTTTGCGAATCAGCTTTCTATAAATCTGCATTACGTAAAACCTATTATTCCAAGGGAGCGAGCAGAACATCTGCTCACGGAATTATATAAAATACTGCTAAGTTAGTTTTTTACTGGGAACATCCTTTGTTAGGATGGCGATTACAAGAGACAAGAGAAATCCTATTGGCAAGATACTAAGCGCCCATCTAAACCCATGTAAGCTATAAATCCTAACCCCATTCTGTAAAACCCCGCTCCATGTGATATCAAGAATAACCCCAAACAATATTTTCAATGACGCTCCTCCGCCAAGAACCAACATAGAGCCAATGCCACAGGCGATTGCCGTAACTTTTAGATTATTATTTTCTATGATGACAGGATATCCTAAACATTGGGCGCTTGAAAAAAAGCCAAGGCAAAAAAACAGGAGCAATAATATTGCAAGCTGAAGATGACCCAAAAAAATAATCGCGAAGATTGTGATGAGGGATAGTAAGGGCCCTAAAATCATGATGATTTTTTTTGTTTTAAATTGACTGCTAATCCACCCTACAATAATAGAGCCAATCATGACGCCAAATAGCAGTGCTGATGTTACAAAAGATGCTGTCATACTAGAAAGGTGGCTAGTTTCCTCTAAATACAAACCACTCCATAATGAGGCTAATATAATGATCGGCAAATTCATAAACATCGTATAAAAACCACCCAGCCACGTATAGATATTTTGGGCAGCTAATTTCAAGCTAATAAAAATAGTTAATAATTCGTTGGATTTAGTAGAAGGCATCTTCACATTATCGGGAGCATTTTTAACGAAAAGATATATTAATGCTAATATGACGATACCAACAGCGCTTAATATCCGTAAACTGATTCGCCATCCATAATGGTCGCTAATAATAACAAAAGGAGTTTGGCCAACCATGCCACCCAAATAACCAATCGTTGTAAAAAGAGCGATGACAAAAGGCAATTTTATTTGTGGAAACCAACGTGAGATTAACTTTATTCCCCCAATGAAAACGATAGAGCCGCCAATACCAGATAATAATCTGCCAAACTCAGCAATGCATAACGAGGATGCAAAAGAAAAAACGATTGTTCCAGCTACAGAAATAGACATGAAGGCAATGAGTAGGCCCTTAACAGAAAATCGATCTAACAATAATCCTGCAGGAATCAACAAAAGTAAATTGGTATAGAAATAGCATGATGATAAGTTCGCCAAAAAAAGCGCATTTATCGAAAAAGTTTTCATGATTGATGGTGCTAATGTATTCAGTATCGTCATTTGAATAAATTCATAAAAGAAAAACAAGCTGGCAGGAAAGCAAACAATCCACGGGTTTTGCGATAACCGAATATTCTTCATAAAAAATCCTTGAAAAACTTATATCCCATAATCAAGAAACGCCCCCCGAAAATCGGAAGGGTTTTAGACGAATGGGATTTCGAACAACTTATTGGTACCTTACAGCTCGACCAAATAGTGATCAACCTTTTAATTAAGGTAAGTTTGAAATATTTGAGGGCACAAGCCTCAGGCATAAAGAATAATAATAAACGGACTTGAGTAGTGTCCTCGCTAACAAGCGGGGATGACATGGAAAAAAGCAAGAGCATTCAAAAACATTGTGGCGGATTTTGTCAGCATAATGCGCAAGACGCCAATCTCAGTGAAATTCTACCTATACGCAAATCCACCGGAATCGGTTATATGGGTTTACCAAATGATCTATTTTTCTTAAAAAATTCAGAAAAACATGATGTAGCGCTAACTAAAAGATTTCTCACCGAATTAAACGCGGACATTCAAATTTGCGTTATAAGCAGCGATAACAAAGCAACCAATAACAAAAATAAAATAAACCAGGAAGCGAATCAAAAGCAAAAAGGACGGCAGTTCACACTAAGTTTGCCTGTTGTAATTCCTGCAGCAGGCAAGCCTTTTTTATATTTATTATCATCACAAGGAGAAAAGTTATGTTGATACTATCAAGACGTATCGGTGAGAGCCTGGTTATTGGCGATCATGAAATTATGGTTACTATTTTATCAGTCAAAGGTAATCAGGTAAGAGTTGGCATTGAAGCCCCAAAGGAAGTGTCCGTACACCGCGAAGAAATCTACAAAAAGATTCAAGACGCACGCGAGGCGAATGACGAGGAGATTCAGAGCAATGACGACTGATTTTCTCGAAACACTCGACGTTGAATTGATCGAACAAGCGGCTCAAGGCAAAAGACTGAGTGAAGCCTATGAACTGGGCAAAAGTTACTATGAGCAACACTGCTACCATTCGGCTCGAAAAGTCTTAGGACTTGTGACAATGAGCGGCGCACATCGTGAGGCACATGAGCTTTCTCTCGTCGTCAGAGAAACCATTCAGCAAGATGAGGAGATTAATAAGGTCCTCGATGCCATCATCTACCAAATTAGACAAAAAGGTGAAAAGCCATGAGCCATCCCAATGACGCAATCCCGAAAAGCCTTTTGGATAAAGTATCAATCGGTGATATCAAAGCCACGTTTGAATTAGCCGAAATTCTTTTTCAGCAGCAGCGCTATAATCTTGCTCGAAGCTTATTTATTTGTGCGAGTAATAATGGTATCGATAAAGCCAACGATCGCCTAGCTGAAATTGAGCAATTGATTTACGTCTATCCGACAAAACAAACGAACGCAGCAAGAGCGCAGGGGGATTAGGGCTATGTTGAATTATCAATCAATAGCAAGTGCACAGAATCAATCTGGTCTTCAATCGATTGACGCCCATTTAAAGCTTATCGAAGAACTGGTATTGCAATATACCCATCAAACCTCATTACCTAAAACTCAGCTGAGGATGATCGGCCGTAAAGCGCTTGTTCGAGCCATAGAGCATTTCAATGTCGATCGAGGCTTAACTTTTAGCGCTCATGCAGCTTGGTGGGTTAAGCAATCGATTGAAAGAGAAATAATGGTCAAGCAAATTGGCGGCACAATAACCCCGTACTAAGGGATAACAATAACATTTCCGCCCTAATAATGTGATGTTGCCGTCTTATAGAAAAACAAAGATCTAAAAATTAGTTTTGAAAAATTCCCCAAAGGACAAATTAAGAGCCTTCAGGATAGAGGCCATCACAGAAATAGAAGGGTTCGCTTTCCCTGTTTCACAGCGTTGAAGATAGTTTGGGTTTATTCCTGCTCGATTGCTAAGTTGTTCTATGGTTAATCCAAGATTTTCGCGAAACATTCTGATTTGAGCGCCAACCTTTTTGAGTAATCTTTTGTCGGGCTTGTGATACGTTTCTGCTCGTGCCATTTTTTACAATCTTTACTGGATTAATTTTATAACATGTTAAAGATTGCTCGGCCTTTTAAACACAACCTATAGGTGGTAATATCTGCTGTGATTTTTGACGAGAAATAGTGGGTACTCAGTTCTGAAGGGAGGCAATTGCTTATGTTTTCGCTGATGAGGAGATTTTGGAAGGGAGAAAAGAAATTATATCAAGCATGGTGGTTGATTTATGCACTACCAGCCATGTTGGTTCACATAATTAGTCAATTTTTATTAATCTCTAATTTTTTTAATTCCACATCTTCATTCATTGTCTTTATCACATCCACTTTAATATTAACATTTATGGCCCTGCTATCTCTAACGGCACCAATTATTGTTTGGCGCTGCTCAAAAAACGCATCTATAGTTTTTTGGATTTTTATGGCGAAATTCCTATTAATTATTGGACCTATGATTGCTCCTTATATGCAACTTTCTCCTGGGCCAGTACCTTTTTCATTTTTTAACAGCATTTCCATGTTGCTTGGTGTCAGCGCTCTTGTATGTTGGAGTTTCGAAGATGCATCCTCGTTAACTACAAAAGACATTAAAGGATACTACATAATTCCATGGTTAATTTCCGGAGAGCATTTTTTCATGATGCTATCTTCCATTCATCTGCATGAGGATGTTCAATTTCCATTATTTATATTTATCGCTATAACAACGATACTTGTAGTGGGTATAAATTGGTTAATCGCAAAAATAAGGCGTAAAGTGACTCATCCCTAAAACTGGAGAAACCATGAAGAACTTAAAGAGTATTTTTCATATTTTTGCCGTGATAGCTATAATCCCTATCGCTGGTTTCTTGGTTGGGAGTTTGGTTTCTCATGGATATGAAAAACAATATCAGAATGCGGCCATACAGATTATCAAGGAGACAAGAGGGGTTGATTTAAGAGGGAATCAGCCTGCTATAAATGAAATAAAATTATCAGATTTTTGTGCCCAAACAAATCTTAATCCGAAATTTTCTTCCACATGTGACAGCTATAAGCAAAGCAAACTTTTAAAATATGGCTCCGCTATAATTTTGCTTTTCACAATACTCGCTTTTGTTTTTATTTATCTTCTTGGAATCTTTTCACTGAAAAATAGGAATATTCTTTTTTACATATTTAGACCAGGATTATTTATATCCCAACTTTGCGCGGCAATTCTTGTAGCAGTTGATGTTTGGGTTCTCGTTTTTAGTGTATATCTTGCTGAATTATTTTATCTAGAGCGGATCCATCTGTTTTTAATAGGTGGTCTTGCCATCGTAGGTTCTTTGACTGCGATAGAAGTTTTTATCAAAGCGATCATGCCAATAAAAGAGATTAAAGCCAAAGTATTTGGAAGAATTCTGAAGAAAAAAGAATATCCGATAATTTGGGAATTCGTAGAATCGTTAGCGAAACAAGTAGGCACACAAGCCCCAGATGTAATCATTGCAGGAATGGAGTCAACTTTTTTTGTGATTGAGTCTAAAGTGGTATGTCTTGATGGAGACGTTGATGGAAGAATATTGTTTTTATCGCTACCATTTTGTAGGGTTCTATCGAAACATGAATTATCTGCAATAATCGGGCACGAGATGGGGCATTTTAGTGGAGAGGATACTAAATGGAGCAAAAAGTTTTATCCGATATATCGCGGATCAATTGACACAGCTTCCTCATTACAGTGTCCAAACAGTAAGAACGGATTGATTCACTTGGCGCTTACTCCTTCTTCTATTTTTATGTTTGTTTTTATTACCGCATTTGCGAAATCAGAAAAGGCAATTAATCGACAAAGAGAGTTGCATGCTGATAGCGTTGGAGCGAGTATAACCTCTAAAGAAGAAATGGCTTCCGCGCTTGTCAAAACACATGTGTATCAATACGCCTGGCAATTTACCATGGAAAAAATGAAAGAAGCATTGTCTAATGGAAAACAAATCATAAATGCCTCAGATTTTTTTAGTGAGATTTGCAATATTATTTTTGATAGTTTCGCGAAAAATGAAATTGGAAAAAGTAGTACCGTGCATCCAATAGACACTCATCCTCCTTTGCTAGTTAGGTTAACTGCCTTGGATGTCGAATTAACGGAACCTTACCTTAATAAGCTAAAAAGCATCGATTTTGATAAGGCCATAAGGTTAATTGATAATGCTGAGGTTTTAGAAAAAGAATTAACAGAATTAGAGCATTATAAATTAATGCAATCAGGGCAGATCAAGCCCGCTTCATCTGTAAAATAAGAAAATAAAAACATTTTTTGGCGGGATAAGTCTGATAGAGTTGGTGTTTTCTTAACTAGGCGGGGGGTTGATGAAAATTAATGCAAAACACGTTATTGCAATAATGTTAGTCATAACATTATCAGTTTTGACGGGAGTGATTTTTGCTGATGTAGTGGAGGCGCCTATACAAGGTGTTCCAGCGCAAAGTGCTCCTACACAAGTCGCTACGCCGGATGATTTTAGCGATATAAAAGGATTAGAGACTATATCTATCCCTTCTTCTAATTTTGATGATGAAGGATTGAATTCGTTATCGAATGCGCAACCTCCTGTTTCTCAAAAAATTGTTGATCCATATGCGGGCCAAGATATAACAAAAACATATCCATCTCAATCAGCGCCATTTCAAAATACAAATGATCCACAAACGCAAACGACATCTAATTATAATCAATCAGATAAACAACCTAACATTACCGCTCAATCCAATGATATAAAAATACGGAATTCTTCTTTTATTGGGGGGATTATTGAGAAGTATGGTATTAAGCAACATTCCTATTTCAGTTTGTTTATAGCTATGTTGGGGCTCGGTTTTGGATTGACCGCGGCTTATGTTGTTCTTGCCATAGGTATTGTGATAATTGCTTTGTTTTTCGATTATATTTACCAAATTTTCTTGAAGCGAAAAATATATATAACTCAGAAGAGAGATAGCCTCTACAAATGTTTCAAAGGAGTTCGAGGTATAAAACGATTATGTTTGGCGCTCTCTTGTTTATGGATTATATTGGTTATTAGTTTTTGCACGTTTGGTTATTGTGATTTTTCTGATTATTACTTGACTATGACTTACCTGGGTGTGTCTACCCAGTTTCTGGGTCAAAGCATTCAAATTTTTATTTTTGCCTCCATGCCTGTTTTTTTAAACTGGTTGGCGTATTGGATATTGCTTGGGCCTAACTGTCAGACCAGAAACCAAAAGTCTCAATTGATAGCTATTACTGCTTTCGTACTATTATTGACTCTTACCTTCTATGAAGGCTTTGGAATGGTTTTTATCTTAGCTAGCGTTCCTATTTGGCTGTTTGGACTAGTTTACTGGGTGTATTTAGGTTTTAAAAAGTAGCTTGAGCAGAAAAACTAATGATTTTGACAATTATCGATTACGAGTTAGAGTGTTATGTGGTTAAGGATAGTGCCCCCTCATTTGGGAAAGAGCCGAATTTGCGGCAACAATGCGGCAACGAATAAAACGTGTAGAGACTGTGTTGTTTGGAAGACTTAGATAGAGTTGGCTCCCCGAGTCGGACTCGAACCAACGACCCAGTGGTTAACAGCCACTTGCTCTACCGACTGAGCTATCGGGGAATGGGCGCAATAATAGCATTAAAATAATTTTTTTCAATACTGGTGTTGCTGACTTCTGTGAAAAGCGATCTGGCGCGTTAAAAGTGTATTCAATAGGCATATATTATTGGACAAACGCCCGTTGCTCTCTCTTTTGTTGGTTATCTTCTTCGTGTAGCAGTAACGCTATCTTGTCGATCAGCTTGTCGATCAGCTTGGGGATAGCGTGGACTGTCTGGAGAAGATTGTGCCCATAAAAAAGAAGTTGAGCATGCGCCAGCTGGTTGAAAAAACCTAGAAAAAAACTGTTGATATTCTGTCCGATTAGCGGTGACCATGAAGTTAATGCTATCTCTCTCTTGTGTGCTTTTCAGGATGTCTCTCAACTGTGTCTGGCATGTTGTTGCGAGTAGGGAAAAAAGCGCAAAGCGCTCGGATACATTTTTGATGAGACTGAGCATCTCGACTAAGCTTTTTTTGTTCGGAATAAGCATGATTAGTACTGTTGAATCAGCTGTTCGTAAAATAGATACGATGCCTTGCTCATCATCTGCTGGGTTTAAATCAGTCGCGTTTGGAATAGATACGGCTTGTGCAGGCGTTTGTAACGAATGTAAAGTGGGGGACGGGGCAGAGGGGATCTTCGAAAAAGCAATTAGAATGCTTCTTTGTATCTCAGGATATCCAGTGAGCAACGAAAAAAGCTCTTTGGCTAAGGCTAAATCGATTGTGGTATATTTGATGATGTTTTTTGATAGCTCTGTTTTTCCTCCTAGTCGGAGTATCAGTAAATTCTTTAATTCAGTGTTTTGATTACAGGCGAATAAAACACTCCTTAGTCGGCACAAGTGAATGCTAGCAGCCTGTGTGATATAGGTTTGTGCGATTAACGTTTGAGCGGCCGCATCTTTTGTAAACGCGCTGATTATATCTAAGAATAAATCTGTTGCGCCTTTGGTATTACCAGTGATGTCGTTGATAATTTTAGCAGCCATCTTTTTGCCCAGTCGAACTATCACCAAATTCCGTAGGGCAATATTTTGATTGCAGGCGGATAAGATACTCACCAGTCGACATAGGTTATCTTTGATATAAGTTTGGGCAATCAATGTTTGAGTGTCTGTATCTTTGCTAAATGCGTTGATTATATCAAGGAACAAAGCGACATTTTCGGCATCATCAGGGATACTACTGATGATTGCAGTGACGACCCTTTTACCCAATCGGAGTAGCACTAAGTTCTTTAGTTCAGCATTTTGAGCGCAGGCAGATAAAACTCTTATTAATCGATGCGGATCATTTTTGACGTAAGCTTGAATGATTGATGCTTGCACGTCAGGATTTTTTTTAAACGCAGTTATCATGTCAAAAAGTAATCTGATCGATTCAGCAGTTTCCAGGGGATTTCCGATGATTGTAACAGCATTCTCTTTGCCCAGTCGTGTTACAACTAAACTTCTTAATTCGGTGTTACCAGCGCAGGCGGATAGAACAGGTATGAGTCGATGAACATCATTCCTAATGTGAGTTCGAGTAACCAATTCTTGGCTGGTAATATCTGTTTTAAAAAACTCCATTATTTCAAAGAATAAGGATGTGTCATCGATAGGGATGGTGCTACCAATAGTGCATAGCCGTGCTGAATTTTTCTTTAAAATCAAATAATTTCTTATTTGCTCTTTTAGGTGTAATAACCAAACTGAAGGAGTTTCGCAAGTGATCACAGCAGTTTCAATTTCGCGTAGTCGTTGCCTGAGGGATTCGGCATTCTTTCCAATATACCATGAGAGGAAAGATTCTGTATTTTCTGTGGAGTCACTAATATTTGCGAAAACAACAAACACACAAATAAAGGACTCTAGGTATTGCGGATTGTGGCCGAAACAGTTTAACAAGCTTTTCTGAAATGGATTGATCGAATCGGGATTTATGGTGACGCGATCGCCGGTGGCAGTAAATGCCTGTATGAGTAACGTTTGCAGTTTGGTACCGCGATTATCAACATGTCCTTCGAGAAGCCATTGTTGCCGATCTGGATAATTTTCTAATATTTGAGAAATGATTGGAATATTTTCAGGCTGACAAGTCTTTCCTGCTTCTCTCATGCGAGGCTCGGATAATCCCCCCATGATTTTACTTTTTGCTGCTTGATATATTATTGAGGATCCAGTTGTTGGTCCGAATAGGTTTAAAAGAGTTTTGAGTGAGGCCCAAGAATGGTCTCTGTCATTAAGCAGAGGCGTCAGAAACTCCTGTAATTGACTCATCGATAAAGCTTCAAGTACAGCGTATCTTTTTTCTAGATTTTCATTCGGGGTTGATACAAATTCCCATACTTCGTCTACGGGATACGCCTGCACAATCCAGGCGTAGTTTTTGGGTCCGGTTCCCCCGGGTCGTATATCATCAGCAGCAACAGAAACTTCGTTTAAGCTTTCAAGCAGTGGTAGCATCATGATGTTTATATTCTTATTAGGGTATCAATCATGCTGTTAATGATAGCTCAATTTTTTAAATGGTGTCTATAAAATCCCATATTTTTTAACGTAACGCTTCACAAAGACGATCAGCGGCATTGATCAGATTTTTTTGATGCGTTGCAAAAGAAAGTCGCAAGGCGCCTTTGACCCCAAAAGCAGAGCCAGGGATGATGGCAACTTCTGCTTTTTCCAATAAAAAAGAGGCCAAGTCGAGGTCGTTTTTGAAGCCGTGACTCGCAATAACCGAGCTAAAGTCTGGGAAGGTGTAAAACGTGCCATCACTCGGCATTATACTGATCTCAGGAATGGTTTTTAATAATGGAATCAATATATCATGCCGTTCTTTAAACGCGGCTACCATCTCTCGGACGCAGGTTTGATCGCCGCGTAATGCGGCTTCGGCCGCATGTTGTGAAATCGAGCAAGGATTTGCAGTGCTTTGCGATTGCATGTTCGTCATGGCTTGAATGATAGAGGCGGGGCCGGCAGCGTATCCAATTCGCCAGCCGGTCATCGCATAGGTTTTTGAGACACCATGGGTGATGATCGTTCGATCGGTTAATTCGGGACAAACCATTAACATATTGTTGAAAGGGGTGTGATTCCATACAATCGATTCGTACATATCATCAAGCATGATCAAAACATCGGGATGCGATAAAAGAATTTCAGCGAGCTTTTTCAGTTCTTCTGTTGTGTAAATCATACCGCTTGGATTAGAGGGGCTGTTAATGATGATCAATTTTGTTTTTGATGAAATCGCCGTAGCCAATTGTTCGGGCGTCATCTTATAGTGTTGTTCAATGCTGGTTGGAATAATGACGGGTATTGCACCGGTGAGTTTAACAATTTCCGGATAGCTGACCCAGTAAGGTGCGGGAATAATCACTTCATCACCGGGGTTTAAAATCGCTCGGCAATAATTATAAATGGCTTGTTTGCCACCGCAGGAAACGAGGATCTGATTTTTTTGATAGGATAATCGATTGTCACGTTCGAATTTTTCAATGATTGCTTCTTTTAATGAGGAAATGCCATCGATAGCAGTGTACTTTGTTTTTCCGTCTTGAATGGCTTTGATAGCTGCTGCTTTAATATGGGGTGGTGTGTCGAAATCGGGTTCGCCAATAGTTAAGTTAATGATGTCTTTTCCTTCTGCCTTTAATGCATTGGCTTTTGCATTCAGCGCGAAAGTGAATGAAGGAGATACAGTCTGAGCAGCTTGCGATAACTGAAGCGACATAAGGATCAACTCTTTTTGATGAGGATGGCTAAAATATAGTGTATTCTCATTTTTTCGTCAAATTAAACTCAATAAAATTTATGGACGAGTGAGTGGAAGTGGTGCTACATTCTAATCTTGTTCAATTTTTTGTCATTTCATTTGAGTTCTGATGGGAGGTTGTATATGGATGTAAAAGTTATTACTCGAAACGAACTGCTTGAGATCATCAAGAAGAATAAAGCAGTGATTATAGTGGATGTCTTGGATCGATCTTCTTATCAAAAGGAACACATTAAAGAAGCGATTTCTATCCCACTTTCTGAGTTAGCGGAAAGTGCAGCAAAATGCTTACCCAATAAAAATTCAACGATTGTCGTATATTGTGGCAGTTTTGAATGCTCTGCGAGCACCAAAGCCGCTGAAGCGCTCATGTCGATGGGGTATTTAAATGTGATGGATTATAAAGGCGGATTAAAGGATTACCGAGAAGCTCATTTGCCGATGGAAAGTGGCTCAGCGAAAAAAGAGACCCAGCTTCCATCTGTCACGTTTCAGGGATCTCCTTTAACGTTGGTGGGAAGAAAAATTACTGTGAATGGGCCTGCTCCAAATTTTGTTGTGGTTAATGAGGCGATGAACCGTGTGACGCTGGATGATTTTAAAGGCAAGGTGAAAATTTTAACGTCATTTCTTTCATTAGATACGCCCGTTTGCGATTTACAGGTAAAAGCCTTTAATCAAAACGTAGCCACGCTCTATCCCGAAGTGGTTGTGTTAGGAATCAGTAAAGACTTACCTTTTGCACAAAGACGGTTTTGTATTTTAAATCATATTGATCAGGTGACTGTGCTATCAGATTATCAGCATTCTTCTTTTGGCATTAATTATGGTTTGTTGATCAAGGAAAATAATTTGCTGGCTCGAGCGGTAATTATTTTAGATGCCAATGATAATGTGCGGTATATCCAAATCATCGATGAAGTGACGCATGCACCCAATTATGAAGAAGCATTGGATCAATTAAATAAAGTGGTTCATTCGTCACCCTTGCCAAAAATAGACTATGCTTCAATTCATTGTGTTCCTTGCGAAAAAGGAACACCGCCATTAGACAATGAAACGATTATGCGGCGTTTGAAAAATCTATCCAATTGGCAATGTGTCGACGATCTGAAATTAGTGAAAACATTTGAATTTAAAGATTTTTTTGAAGCGAAATATTTTTTGGATTTATTGGCTTGTATTGCAGAAGAGCAGGGCCATCATCCAACTTTTAATTTAGCTTATAATAAGCTCAGAGTTACGCTCACGACTCATGTCGCGGGGGGATTAACCGACAATGACTTTTTATTAGCTAAAATCATTGATGAAATCACTTAACCCGGAGAATGTTATGAAATTTGAACTACCTACACTTCCCTTTGCTAAAAATGCGTTAACGCCTTACCTTTCTGCGGAAACGCTCGAATATCATTACGGGAAGCATCACCAAACGTATGTAACGAATCTGAATAAATTAATTACCAACACAGAATTTGAGCAGAAAACATTAGTGGATATTGTGACTTCGGCGACAGGTGCCATTTTTAATAATGCAGCACAGCATTGGAATCATACGTTTTATTGGAGTTGTTTATCGCCGACTCAAATGCCTGTGCCTGAGGCGCTGGAAAAAGCACTTGTGCAATCTTTTGCTTCTGTAGAAAAATTTAAAGAAGCATTTACAGCTTCTGCTTTAGGGCTTTTTGGTTCGGGTTGGACTTGGCTTGTGAAAGATAAAAATGGCGCATTATCTATTGTGAATACAAGTAATGCAGCAAATCCGATGACGAGTGGGCAAACACCTTTATTAACATGCGATGTATGGGAGCATGCTTATTATATCGACTATCGTAATGCGAGAGCGCAATATGTGGAGGCGTTTTGGAAGATAGTTAATTGGCCATTTGTGCATCAAAATCTTATGCAAAAATAATTGATGATTTTTTTGTAATTCCCGAGAGATCGGGAATTACGGTTTTGTTTTTTGGATCCCGCGGTCAAGCCGCGGGATGGCAGAAGCATTGTTTACTTAATAAGTCCACGACGTTTCATGCTGTGATAAATGCCTTGAACGGCTGTTTTTTCCCAATGATCTTTAGCCGTACCGGTTTTTGTAGCCAGCGATACTTTTTCAGATTCGACGCGTCTAGCGACAACACCGCAAATACAGGCAGCATGTAATCTCATCGTGCTGCACATGACAAATAAAGTGGCAGCTTCCATTTCGAAGTTCATCACATTTAAGGCGCGCCATTCATCCATCGCACCGCGTTGTCGACGTAATAAATAACCGGTGAAGCTATCGTAGCGTTCTTGGCCTTGCCAAAAGGTATCGGTTGAGGCGGTGATGCCAATATGGTGTGGGGCTTTTGCCGCTTTGGCGCCTTCGATCATATCAGCTGTAAATTCGAACGATGACACAGCGGGATATTCAACGGGTGCAAAATCACGGGAGGTCCCTTCGAGCCGAACGGCTGCTGCGCTGATCGCTACATCGCCGAGCTCGATTGAAGATTGAATCGCACCGCAGGTGCCGACGCGTAAGAAATATTTCAATCCAATCACCGCTAATTCTTCGACGGTAATGCCGATATTAGGCCCGCCTAAACCCGATGAGCAAACGAGTACTTTTTGTCCGTGAAAATTGGCTAAATAGGAAATGTGCTCTCGGCAATCAGCTAAAAATTTTGCATTCGGATCAAAGGCTTTTGCCAGTGATTCTGAGCGATGCGGATCGCCTGGTAATAAGACATATTCGGCATCTTCAATCATTTCTTTGGATAATCCGATATGGTAGAGCACTTCATTCGGACTGACTGTTTTTGACATAATCATTTTCCTCTTTTAAGTATTGAAAAAATCTTATAGAACGGTATCCATGATGGTCATTCTAAGTCCCTAAGCTAGCATGGTAACATAATCATAATTGAGCGTTTACAGTTTTTTTAACTTTATGTTTGTATCCAAATCAAACTGGCCATGCGGCCGGTTTGAGGAGAGCGGCGATAAGAATACAAACGATCTTTTTCTGTGAAAGTACACAACGGATTCGCATAAACTTTTTGTACGCCTAGCTTCATTAACTGTCGCTTCGCAATGTCGTAGAGATCCAATAGGTAATGATTCGGACGAGCAGCGGTTTTAAAAGCGGTGATATTTTGCGAATCGAGGGTAATAAAATTTTCTCGAACGGATTCGGAGACCTCGAAATTTTGTTGCGTAATGGCAGGGCCTAACCAGGCCATGAGTTGATGTGCAGGCGTTTTGAATTTTTGCAATGCAGCGCGAATAATTTCTTGGTGCAATCCTCGCCAACCGGCATGTACAGCGGCGATTTCTGAACCGGCTTCATTGCATATTAAAATTGGCATGCAATCTGCCGTCATAATGACGCATACCACGTTAGGTTGATCAGTGTATGCCGCATCGGCGTATCGAGTGTCTGGTTGATGGGCATCAACCACCAATTTGCTGTGCTGTTGTTCTAACCAAATGGGTTCGTTGGGGAGTTGTAAGGCGGTTTTCAGTAAAGCGCGATTTTTGAAAACGGTTTCAGGATAATCGTTAACGTGCAACGCCAAATTAAATTGATCAAAAGGCGGTTGGCTATACCCGCCTAATCGAGTTGTCGATGCGGCGTGGATATTTTTTGGGGCTGGCCAGTTGGGAAGTATAAATTCAGGGTGCATTTTCTTGACTCCTCAACGCTTAAGGGATTATTTTTGGATCCCGCGGTCAAGCCGCAGGATGACAAGATTTAAAAGTATAGCAAAGCGATTCATTGCATCAATCCGTTTTGCTGCGATCTTGCTGCAATAAAGATAATAATTTAGCCATATCATCGGGCATGGGTGTTTCAAATGTCATGACTTTTTTTGTGCGCGGGTGAGCGAGTGTTAATCGAAACGCATGTAGCGCTTGTCGTCTAAATTGTTTTAAATAATCGATCAATTCCAGTGTCGCGCCGCGAGGGATTTTCAACCGCCCGCCATAGACTTGATCGCCGACGACAGCGTGATGACGATCTGCCATATGAACTCGAATTTGATGCGTGCGTCCCGTTTCTAATTCAACGCGAATGAAAGTGTGGTTCGCAAAGCGTTCGAGGACGAAAAATCGGGTGATGGCGATTTTTCCGCCAAATTCAACAACTGCCATTTTGGTGCGATGTTTGGGATGACGATCAATGAGTGTTTTGATGGTGCCGCCGCCTGTGAGTTGCCCGTGTATTACCGCGAGATATTCGCGTGAAATTTCTCGATCTTGTAGGGCTTGGACAAGTTTTGTATGTGCGGTCAATGTTTTTGCGATGATCAACAAACCGCTCGTGTCTTTATCGAGCCGGTGAATAATACCAGCGCGAGGAAGTTCGGCCAAGGCAGGATGATAATGTAACAGGGCGTTCAGTAAGGTGCCGGAAAGATTGCCCACGGCAGGGTGAACGACTAATCCAACGGGTTTATGAATAATTAAAAGATCTCGATCTTCATGAATAATTTGTAAGGCGATCGGTTCTGGCTTGTCGACGGTGTTTATTTCTGCCTCGGCATGGAGTCGAGCGTGTTCAAGGCCTTGCACTTTTTGTTTGGGTAACCACTGTTCCTGATTGATCGTGATGTGCCCGGTTTTTAGCCACTCGGTAATGCGCGATCTTGAAAATTGGGGCCACAGCAAAGCCAGCGATTGGTCAATGCGCTTGCCGTGATGAGTGCTGGGGATGGTTATTGCTTCGTTTAACATATTTAATTAACCATAAAATAGGGTGTTGTTTAAAATCTCTCGTCGACATTCTCTATAAAATTATACGGGAGGCGGTGTTTGGGATTCTACAATCAAACATGTTCTGGCGAAAACTGGGGGCTCGCGAGATGACAATTTAATTTAATGTTGAATTCCAAATCCATTACTCGCTATAATGAACGACTTTAATTCTATTGAGAAGCATTTTATTACAATGAAATATACTCGGCTTATTCTCATGGGCATGATTTGTTTGTGGCTAGGCGCCTGCGCCAGTGAAACGGATCCTGCACAGCTGTACAAAGATCAAACGGCTGAGCAAATTTTTAGAGATGGTGAAAATGCGATGCTGAAAGGCCAGTATGATAAAGCCATTAAGCATTTTGAGGCATTAGATGCGCGCTATCCTTTCGGGGAGCATACGCAGCAAAGTCAACTCGATATGATTTATACGTACTATCAGCAAAATGATTATCCTTCGGCATTGGCGGCGGCGGACCAATACATTCGTTTATATCCACGAGGACCGCATACCGATTATGCGTATTACATGCGAGGCATCATCGAGTTTGAAGAGAATCATGGCGTAATCGAACGACATCTACACATCGATTTTTCTAAACGTGATTTGACGGGATTGCATAGCGCTTATTTAGATTTTAATCAACTGCTTCAATTTTTCCCGGATAGTTCCTATGCGCCCGATGCCAGACAGCGCATGATTTACATTCGCAATATTTTTGCACAGCATCAACTGCAGGTGGCTGAGTTTTATTTTGCTCGAAAAGCGTATGTCGCGGCTATCAATCGGGCGAGTGAAGTCGTTCAGCATTATCAAGAAACACCGGTAGTGCCTGATGCGTTAGCCTTGATGGTAAAAGGGTATCGTGCCTTAAACTTTAATCAAGAAGCGCAAGATACATTGAAAACGCTCAAGCTCAATTACCCCGATTCCGATGCGTATGAGGATGTTGGTGAGGATTGAGGGGTGGTGTCGCTACGTGAAGATTATTTTATTTGGACGACCACGAGGGTCTCCCCTTGAAAGTTCATCGTACGGAATTTGCTTAATTCTGTTTGTTTTGATGCGGTTGAGAGCGCGGGAATTTCTACCACGGATATAAGTTTTTAAAAATTCATCGCATAGCGATTCATTCCCTCAATCCTCTTTCCTCAAACGCTGACGTAACTGGATAGCGCCAATCTTTTCCAAAGGCTTTTTCTGTGATGCGAATACCCGGCGCTGCTTGCCATCGTTTATATTCACTACGTTGAATCATTTTAGCGACTTTATACACTATCTCTTGATTAAAACCCGCTTTGATAATGTCAGGAACTGTTTTTTCCTGATCAATGAATTGTTCTAAAATTTGATCAAGGATGGCATACGCAGGGAGTGTATCTTCATCTTTTTGATTGGGGGCTAACTCGGCTGAAGGAGGTCGATCAATGACGCGAGTGGGGATCACAGGCGATTGTTGATTTCTGTAATGAGCGAGCTGGTAAACGATCGTTTTATAAACATCTTTAATGGGGCAAAAGCCACCGGCCATATCGCCGTAAAGTGTCGAATAACCGACCGCTGCTTCGCTTTTGTTGCTGGTTGATAACACCAATGAGCCCATTTTGTTTGACAGCGCCATGAGAAGGGTTCCGCGAATGCGCGCTTGTAGATTTTCTTCAGTGATATCGGGTTTCGTCCCTTTAAAAACGGGGTTTAATGTGTGCATGAAAGCATCGTACACGGTATTGATGGGGATCGTATGATAGCGAACGCCGAGCGTTTTCGCTTCAGCAATTGCCTCTTCATTGCTCATGGAAGCGGTATATTGCGATGGCATCAAAATTGCTGTGACGCGATCTGCGCCCAAGGCATCAACGGCAATCGCTAAAACTAAAGCCGAATCGATGCCACCCGAAAGCCCGAGCAGAACGCCTGAGAAATGATTTTTCAGCACATAATCGCGCGTGCCTAATACCAATGCTTTGTAAATCGATTCAAGTTTTGGCATAGACGTAGCGAACGATTGTTGGGTGATTTCTCCTTTTTCGCTCATGTCGACTATGAGGAGTTTTTCTTCGAACCATCCGGCATGAGCGCATTGATGGCCTTGTGCGTCGATGACTTGCGTGTCACCATCGAAAACCAGTTCATCTTGTCCGCCGATTTGATTGACGTAAAAAATGGGAACGCGCGCTTCTTCGGTGCGTGTTTTCAGTATTTGAGCACGTAAACTCGATTTAAGGTAAGAGTAGGGTGAAGCGTTTAAGCATAAGATTGACTTTGCGCCGGCTTGGACTAATTGTTGAATGGGTCCTTGATGCCAAAGATCTTCACAAATCAGCACGCCAAAACGATGACCTTTCAAGTCGACTGTGGTTGTTTCTGCTCGAGGGATAAAATAACGCCATTCATCAAAAACACTATAATTAGGAAGCTTTTGCTTATAAAATGTTGCTAACACCTTTCCTTTCCTTAACCAAATTGCCGCATTGTGATATCCCTTCTCGGTTTTCATTGGCAAACCAAACAGCATGTCAATTTTTTCAGCATGAGGTAATAGCAATTCAATAGCTTGTTGGACTTGCGTATGTAGCATGCCACGAAATAAGAGATCTTCAATGGGATAACTGGTTAACGCCAATTCAGAAAATACAATCAAATCTGCTTTATGTTCGGTGGCGTGTTTGGCGGCATCTACCATTTTTGTGGCGTTATTTTGAATATCGCCAACGGTGAAGTTGAGCTGCGCGAGAGCAATACGTAAAGCGCTCATGTCGATCTCTCCTGAATAAAATAAAAATGGCTTTTAATTACATCAAGACCAGTATAGGAGAATTTATGTTGTTTTTAAAGTTGAAACAGTTGCGAGCTTATACGCTCATCGAAATGCTCATGGCACTGAGTTTAGTTGGTCTATTCGCCACGATGAGTTTGGCGGTCTATTCGACATTGATACCGTCGATCACAGCCGATTGCGTGATGATGAAATTATATCGATCGTTAACTTTTGCGCGAATAGAGGCGGTGCGATATAACGTCGATGTCTCTGTTTGTCCGATCGACTCATCGCGTACTACCTGTGGGTCGGATTGGTCGAAAGGATGGATGATTTTTATTGATTATGCCGGCGATGGCGCTATTCATTCGGATACGCCCATTTTGCAAACGATTGGATTACCTACGACGGGTGATACGATCACCTGGCGTGGGTTTAGAAATAAAAATTACGTGCAATTTACACCGATGGGATTTACGAATTATTTGAATGGGACCTTTGTTTATAATGCAAAAAACCATGATCCCGCTTTAGCGCGTACTTTGTCGATACAAAAAAACGGCGCGATGCGTTTTTCGGTTGGGAAGGGGACTTCGTGAATTTTTATCGAAAGAAATTTAGATTGAAATTTAGCAAGATAATGTTATGTTTAAGTGTTTTATTTTGAGAAAGGAAAGGTATTTTGAGGATTTATTTTGGGGCGCTCCTATTGTTGGTTATGGGCATTGGTGGTTGTAATCAGAATTCCAATCAGTATTTGTTTTCGCATCCGCGTCGATTTCATCAATTGTTAATGCAATGTGCCCAATTGCCCTTTAATCAGGCGGCCGGGGATGAGCATTGTCGGTTGGCTGCATTTTATATGCATTCACTGATTGAGACTGTAGGCGGAGATAAACTGATGTATAATCCACAAGCTTTCGGCGGCGATATTCTGCAGGCGGAAATGGCTGAGGGGAAATTGCAAATACAGGTCGATGAGTTAATGCAGGAAATAGTGCAAAAACCTCAGGACGCTCATTTGTTGGATCAACTTCATTTGGCCGAGCAGGCTTTGCAGCAACAACAGCAGAAAATTGAGATTATGACGCGACTTGCCGCGATTAATGAGGGAATGTAAAAAAGTTTATGCGTTTAGAAAAAATAAAATTAGTGGGTTTTAAGTCATTTGTTGATCCGACGATTGTTCATTTCACAAAGCCATTGACCGGCATTGTAGGGCCTAATGGTTGCGGTAAATCGAATATTATCGATGCGGTTCGTTGGGTGATGGGCGAGAGCTCGGCCAAACAATTGCGCGGCGAATCATTGGTCGACGTTATTTTCAACGGATCCACGCATCGCAAGCCGGTCGGTTTGGCTTCCATTGAGTTGATTTTCGATAATAGCAAAGGCATGTTGGGTGGAGAGTATGCGCAATATGCTCAGATTTCGATTAAGCGGGAAATTACCCGCGATGCCACGTCGAATTATTATTTAAATGGTGCGCGATGTCGACGTCGAGATATTACCGATGTTTTTCTGGGAACGGGTATGGGTCCGCGTAGTTATTCCATCATTGAGCAAGGAATGATTTCGGAATTGATTGAAGCCAAGCCCGATGAATTACGGGCTTATTTGGAAGAAGTAGCCGGTATTTCTCGTTATAAAGAGCGTCGAAGAGAAACTGAAAGCCGCATGACGCACACTCAGGAAAATCTATCTCGTGTCAACGACTTAAGAACTGAACTTGGTAAACAACTCGAGCATTTGTCGAGACAAGCCAAAGCAGCAGAACGATATAAAATTTTAAAAGAAGAAGAGCGTTTAATTAAAGCCCAATTACTCGCGCTGAAATGGCAGGTGTTGGAAACACAGGCCAAAGGAGGCAAGGTTTCGCTCAATGATTATGAAACACAACTGGCCTCGCATCATGCCGCTTTGCAGCATGTCAACACAGAAACAGAAAAAAAATTAACTGAAAAAACGGCGTTGAGTGAAATTTTTAGCCAAGCGCAAACGCGTTATTATGGCATCAATAGTGATATCGGGCGATTGGAACAAGAAATCACCCATCAGAAAGATCGCAAGCAGCATCACGAATCAGAATTGCAGCAAACACAGCAATCGCTGATGCATCTGTCGGCAACGCGAGAGCAAGATCAAGCGCGCAAAGTCGTGCTGGAAGAGGCCATTCTTCAATTAACGCCTCAAGCCGAGTTAGCGCAACAGCAATTGCTTATTACAACGGATGCGCTGAAGGATGCAGAAAGCAAAATGCGGGATTGGCAATCGCACTGGGATGTGTTTAACCAAAAAGCTTCTGAGTCGACGCAGCAAGCAAAGGTCGAGCAATTGCATATTCAACATTTAGAGCAACGACAGTTACAATTGCAGCAACGGTTAGATAAAATTCGACAGGAATTGACTGTTTTAAATGTGAATCAATATGATGCAGACATTGAATCGATTCGCCTGAAATTAGCGGATGTTGAACAGCAATTAAAACAAACACAAGGCGCGTTAGAATCGAATCAACAGCAAATCATAGCGCAACGTGATTCGAATAAATTATTAGACAGAGAGTTGAATGAAACGCGTAATCAGTTGCATCATGATCGTGGGCATTACGCCTCGCTAGAAGCCTTGCAGCAGACCGCGCTTGGAAAGAAAAAAACTAATTTAATTCAATGGCTTGAATCGAAGAAATTAAACCATTACCCGAGATTGGCTGAATTGATCCAAGTAGAAACTGGATGGGAAAAAGCCGTTGAAACGGTCTTGAAATTTTATTTGGGTGCTTTATGTGTCGATGATCAGCAATCCATGGACTCGTTGTTGTCTGAATTGGCCTCACTAGATAAAGAATCGCTGATTGTTTTGAATCCGGTTCGATCTTCCTCCGAGGCTATTCTGCCAAAATCGGATTCTTTAGCGGTTAAAGTGCAAACTCAAGCGAACATTCAACCTTTATTGAATACCATTTATACCGCCTCTTCGCTAGAAGAAGCGATGCGTCATCGCGAT
>MGXH01000024.1 GCA_001801305.1 Gammaproteobacteria bacterium GWE2_42_36 | reverse complement strand
TCACGTTTATAAAATACGCACTAACTCATTCTTTTCATCAAACTGAGAAATCGCTTGAATCATAAATTTTCCATCGCCTTCGCGTTTCATAAAAACGACCACGTCGATAGCCTCATGGATTAGACGCTTAGGAACAACCGGCACTTCTTCTAAAATCAAATCCTCGAGACGCGATATCGTGGCTTCTGGGCTGTTGGCATGAATCGTACAAATTCCGCCAGGATGTCCTGTATTCCAAGATTTTAACAACTCTAACGCCGCGCCATCTCTCACCTCGCCAATGATAATTCGATCGGGTCGCATCCTTAAAATACCTTTTACCAAATCACGCATCGTCTTCGTTTCGGAGGTTCGAAGCGTGACACAGTCGTCAACGGCCACTTGCAGCTCAGGCAAATCTTCTAGCACAATCACGCGATCTTTGGTGTCTTTTAGTTCATTTAATAAGGCATTGGCAAAGGTGGTTTTCCCTGAACTCGTGCCGCCGGAAATTAAAATATTCTTTTTCTCGATAATCGCTTTCTTTAAAAAATCCGCTTGTTTTTCGGACAAAAATGTTTGATATACATAATCATCTAACGTGAAAATGCTAATCGCTTTTTTGCGAATAGAAAACGTAGGCGCTTTGGTGATGGGGGGAATCCAACCCTGAAAGCGAGCACCGTTTTCAGGCAAATCACAAGCGATTTCAGGATGCGATACGTCGACAATAACATGCCTTGTCGCAGCCACGAGCTTAATGACATTGAAAACAGATGAGGGATCTAAGACTTCTCCGGAAAAATATTTCCCTTGCGTCAACGATTCGACCCATAATTTCCCATCGGGGTTAACCATGATTTCAATAATTTTGTCATCACGCAATAACGCATCAATATCTAAACCAAACGCAGTCGTTAACATATCTAAATGACGCAATGAAACATATTTGTTCATGCTAAAATCCTATCATTTTATGAGCAAAGCCGACCATATGGGCACGATTCAGTATACCAAAATATCGTCCATCAAACGATTTGTTATTGAGTACACTCATCAGCAAATATTGATCCGATTTTAACTCGCCGCAAAATGGGCTATTCGGCAATTTTTTATTCGGCTGATAATATTCAAAAACATAGGCTATTTTTTTTTGGCCGATCCATACCCAATGATTTTTTTTGCACACATAATCTCCTGGAATAGCCATCACTGTTTTTAACAAAATACCGCTTTTCGGAACCCATCGTTGTTTGATTAAAAACGCATCGATGGTTAACGGCGGTTTAAAAATAATGATATCGCCCCGATGAATACTCTTGATGGGTCCAATAAAATAAATACCTTTAGGCATGCTAGCAGATGACTGAATCGAAAAACCAAACCCGAGTTGTTTTATAAAAAAAACAATCACAAAAATAAAACAGATAATCAATAACGCATAAATCAAGGCGCTAAATCGTCTCACCGGCAGGAAATATCGCGATTTTTCACGGGTGATCTTTATCATACGCGAGATTGGTTTTAATGAGTTTTTTAATTTCTTTCAGAGATTGTTCGGAAAGGCTGCGGTGAATTCTTTCTGCCTCTTGCATGCCTTGCTGGATCGATTTTTCAGCTGAGGAGGAATGCGTTATTGATCGACCGGCCAAACCTTCCGCTGCCCCGATGTTTTGTAAGGGGCCCGATGCGCCAGCGGCACCGCCTGAAATTGCCGTACCCGCTGACAGAGGCGAACTGGCTGGAGACGAAATCATCGTCGCTTGTTGCATCGAAGACGCTGTTTCGCCCGCGATGACCGATGGGATAATTGCCGATGCTGTAGACGCTGGAACAGTCGAAATCGGCAAAGGCGATAATGACATAGAAAACTCGCCCACAACATCTGATACGAGCGTGGGTAACTTAATAGCAAAAAAGAGAAATAAAAGACCCGCAAAAAAGACACCTAAAGATTGGTTAATATTTTGAAGGGTCTCTATTTTATCAAGATTAAATGACGTTAAAATGGTGATCATCAAACTCATAACCACAATAATCACCATGACTCGAGCGCCTGCTTTAAAAACAGACTGTACTGCACGCGTTAACAATCGATGTCCCGGATAAAAAATACCGAAAGGAATAAAAATAAGTGCAACCAATGAAACCAAATAAAATCCCACAATTTGCAGTACAATTTGAATACCCAACAATCCAAACACAAACAAAATACCCAACCCAATCACCAATTGCACCAACGGAAATCCAATACCGCTCGAAGCCATCGATGCGGATTGCAATAAGGCAACACCCACGTTATATCCATACTGCCAGATCAGCGAGGGATTAAATAAAAGGTTAGTGACATTATTGTTTCTTGCTATCGATCCACCCATTTGCGCGAACGACTGAATCACCTCTCCCGTCAAATAGCTAAAGTTCTGTAAAATAAATAAAATCAGTCCGATTTTAAGAATCTTAAAAACCGCACTGCCCCAATTAGAATTAGCAGAAAACGCCCACAGCAATCCAAAAACAACCAACTCAAAAATAGTAAAAAAATAAAGAAGATGCGAAGCGTATAACGAAATCGTTGAAAACGCATCGGTAATACGCTGCAAAAAGGTCGTCTCGACTAATGTAAAAACACCCGGATCAATCATGATTTTCTACTTGAAATAAAGGTTTAAATTGATTTTTTTTAAAAAACTTATATTTCGCTTTATCAAAATACTGGTTAATTTGCTGCGTTGATTCATTATCGGGGTTCGTGGACGCTTGCGCATTGGATTGTGGCGTTGTTGCTGGCGTGTTTGATACGGGCGCTTGGCTGGTATCAGCAAATACGCTGAATGCCGGAAACAACAATAAAATGATCATTAGTTTTTTCATGGCGTTTTTCTCAAAAATGAATCTTAACCCTCTCTGTTTGGATCAGGTTTAAGAAGATGAGTTTCTCACCGAGCCATTTGGCTATACGGGTGGCCTCTGACAACTATCGCCACGTTTTTTCGACAATCTCTGCTAATTCTTCTGCAATTTGAGTGACCAAATTAACATCGACTCCTTCAACCATCACACGAATAACAGGTTCAGTCCCCGAAGATCTTAATAAAACCCTCCCTTGTTGGTTGAGTTTTTGCTCGGCCCGTTTCAACGCTATCTGAATCGTGGGTTCGCAATGAAGCTGTGATATTTTTTGAGCTATTTTCACATTAATCAATTTTTGCGGTAATTTTTGCATCCCTTGCTTTAACTCGCGCAAAGATTTATTTTGTTCGACCATGATCGACAATACTTGCAATGCCGTAATAATACCATCGCCTGTTAACGTTTTATTAAGACAAATCACATGTCCCGACGTTTCGCCGCCCAACGACCAACCTTTCGATAATAATTCATCCATCACATAACGATCACCCACCTTGGCGCGTGTGAAATCAATGCCCCTTTCACGAAAAGCGACTTCCAGGCCATAATTACTCATGACTGTCCCAACAACGCCCCCAGCAAGTTTATTTTTACGTTGCCAATCCGTCGCTAATATAAATAAAATTTCATCGCCATCAACTACTTCGCCTTGATGATCCACTAAAATCACCCGATCACCATCTCCATCAAAAGCCAATCCAATATCAGCGCCTTCAGCAACAACCATACGCCTTAACATGTCAGGATGCGTCGATCCGCAATTTTCATTGATATTAAATCCATCGGGATCGGCGGCAAGTTCGATTACTTCAGCATCTAATTCGCGACAAACAGATGGCGCAATGTGATAAGTTGCGCCATTGGCGCAATCAATCACTATTTTCAATGGACGAAAAGAGAGGCGAGAACCCACCGTGCTCTTGCAAAATTCAATATATCGGCCCGCTGCGTCAACAATGCGACTGGCTTTACCGATCTCTTCTGGAATAACCGACGTAAGCGGTTCTTCAATTTGCCGCTCAATGTCGAGCTCGAGATTATCGGGTAATTTGGTGCCTTCCCCTGAAAAAAACTTGATCCCATTATCTTCATAAGCATTATGCGAGGCGCTAATAACAATACCAGCCTGAGCGTGCAGCGTACGGGTTAAATAAGAAATGGCTGGGGTCGGCATAGGTCCCAAAAGACAACAATTAACACCCGCGGCGGCTAATCCTGCTTCTAAAGCAGATTCAAACATATAACCGGAAATACGCGTATCTTTCCCGACTAACACATTGCCTTTTCGCCCTTGCACTTTTGAAAAAACGCGGCCTGCCGCCCAGCCTAATTTCAACACAAAATCCGGTGTAATCGGAAACTGCCCAACGCGCCCACGAATACCATCTGTACCAAAATATTTACGTTGCATGAGAGTCTCCATGATCGAATAAATCTCCCTGCCCGCTCGCTGGATCCGACGTTGCAGATTTTTCTTTATTTAAAGCGGTGGTGTCAGGCTTTTTAACCGCAGAATCATCATGATTAGGGTCGATCCAATCTACGGGCGCACGCGCTATTTTACCTTCCATAACATCGCCAATTTGGTCGCTATCCAGGGTTTCATACTTAATCAATGCTTCTGCCATTAAGTGTAAGATATCGACTCGATCTTTCAGGATTTTTTCGGCGAGGTGATAGTTTTCATCTAACGTACGTTTGATTTCTTCATCAATCTGCTTGGCCGTATGATCAGAAAGTTCTTTATGTCGCGTCGCTAACGTTTGTCCCAAGAAAATTTCACCTTGATCTTCTCCATAAACAACAGGACCTATTTTTTCAGATAAACCCCATTGCGTTACCATGTTACGCGCTAACTCAGTCGCTCGCTTAATATCGCTGCCCGCACCGGTAGTAATATAGTCTTTTCCAAAAATAAGCGCTTCAGCGATGCGCCCGCCGTAAAGCGAGGCAATTTGACTATTTAACCGCTGTTTTGTCAGACTATAGCGGTCTTGCTCCGGTAAAAACATCGTCACACCCAATGCTCTTCCTCTCGGGATAATCGTCACTTTATAAACAGGATCGTGGTCTGGCACGATACGCCCCACAATAGTATGGCCTGCTTCATGATAAGCGGTTAATTTCTTTTCTTGCTCACTCATCACCATCGAGCGGCGCTCTGCCCCCATCAGCACTTTATCTTTCGCTTTTTCAAGCTCTAACATGCTAATGGTTTGTTTGTTATTGCGAGCCGCAATCAAAACCGCTTCATTGACCAAATTGGCTAAATCTGCGCCAGAAAAGCCCGGCGTCCCTCGGGCAATTAAAGACACTTTGACGTCGGTATTTAAAGGGATTTTGCGCAAATGCACATTTAAAATTTGCTCTCGGCCACGAATGTCCGGCAATGATACAACGACCTGCCGATCAAATCGCCCCGGTCTCAATAAAGCGGGATCCAACACATCGGGCCGGTTAGTCGCTGCTAATACAATGACGCCCTCTTTCCCCTCAAAACCATCCATCTCAACTAAGAGTTGGTTAAGGGTTTGCTCGCGTTCATCATGTCCGCCGCCCAAACCAGCGCCTCGATGACGTCCTACGGCATCAATTTCATCGATAAAAATAATACAAGGCGCCTGTTTTTTTGCTTGCTCAAACATATCCCTCACACGAGATGCGCCGACGCCGACAAACATTTCGACAAAATCAGATCCTGAAATACTGAAGAATGGAACTTTGGCTTCTCCCGCAACGGCTTTGGCCAATAAAGTTTTACCTGTTCCCGGCGGACCGATTAACAACACGCCGCGAGGAATACGTCCACCGAGCTTTTGAAATTTGGCAGGGTCTTTTAAAAATTCGACGAGTTCTTTCACATCTTCTTTCGCTTCATCACATCCCGCTACATCACTGAACGTAATTTTAATTTGGCCATCATTCATCAGCCGGGCGCGACTACGACCAAAAGAAAACGCACCACCTCGCCCACCCGCTTGTTGTCGGATAATAAATATCCATAATCCCAAAAAGAGAAGCATCGGCAGCCAAGACACCAAAATCGACATCAAAATACTGCGTTGTTCCGGCGGCTGCCCAGTCACATCAATTTTCTTATCGATCAGCGTTTGCATCAGACCATGATCGAGAAAAGGCACGTAGGTTTCAAAGGCCGTATTATCTTGTGTTAATCCTTTGATATTCCTATCTGTAATAGTCACGGACGCCACTTTACCCGCATTAACCTGCTGCACAAATTGTGAATAGCTTTCCTGCGATTGCTTTTGCGGATGGGGGCCAAAATAATTAAAAATCGTGATCAATAATGTTGCGATGATAATCCATAACAACAAATTCTTAATAAAATCTTTTTTCAAACCTACTGTCCCTCAGTCCAAATTCATCTTGTCATACCACCACTCTTCAGCACGCTCCTGAAAACGCGCATCATCATGATCCAAATATACTATAGAATATTCGACAACCCAACAATTTATCTGGGATTCAAACAGAGTTGATGAGTCGCTGCTGCGATTCCCATGCTCGCGGGAATGCTTCGCATTTCATTAATCCGGCTTAACCTCAATCTTCTGATAATTTTGTGCTAACAAATACACTTCTTTCGATCGGTCTCGGGAGGCATCGGGTTTACAAACTTTTATAGACTTAAAATTAGCCCGCAATTGCTTATGATATGCCTCAAAGTCTCCACCCTGAAACACTTTTACCAAAAATGTACCACCAGGTTTTAACACTTTCTGCGCAAAATCCAAGGCTAGCTCTGCCAAATAAAAAACTTTCGCTTGATCGGACACGATAATCCCACTCATATTAGGCGCTATATCCGATAACACGACATCAATTTTTTGAGTCCCAATTTGCTCTCTCAGTTGGTCATACACAGTCTCTTCTTGAAAATCACCTTGAATGAAATCAACGTGCGCTATCGGTTCCATCGGCAAGATATCGAGCGCAAATATTTTACCGTGATGCTGTAATAACTTGGCGACTACTTGAGACCATCCGCCGGGTGCTGCGCCTAAATCGACGACATTCATCGGCGGCTTAATTAAATGGTATTTCTTGTGAATTTCTAACAGTTTATAGGCGGCCCGACAACGATACCCTTCTTGCTGGGCTTTTTTAACGTAGGGGTCTGCAAAATGTTCCTTGAGCCACCGCTCGCTGCTAACTGAACGCTTCATAAATTAATGTTTCGCTATTTTATGCATGGATGCCCGATGCCGAGCATGTCGAGTCGATTCTTTCTTGTGGATGGCTGAAACAGTCATCACGCAATTATTGTCGTCAAAGCTCGCTTTCAAATGATAATGACTGAGCAATTGACCCATCACCGTCGAAAAATCAGGGCCCGAAAAAGTAGATTCTGTTAGCACACTGTATTGATCATCAGCATGCCATATAACTTCCCAATTATTTTCCTGTGCAGCACGCTCGACATTGTCACGCAAACTACCTTTTTGAACCTGAATAGAAACTTGATCTTGCAGGGCTTTTGGATAATCCCTGGATGACAAATCCGATGGCTGAGAAAGATTAGTCCCGTGAGAAGCATCAGCGACCTGCCAAGTTGCATAAGACATTATCGGCGCCATGCCAAATACCACACAGCCGACTAGGAAAATCCTTCTCATCACGCAAGCCCCCTATAAAAATTTTTAAAAGTATATGCTATTTCATCAAAAGGTTCAAAGCACCCTATCAAAAACATCGCGTAGCAAAGCTACGGCCGCACCCCTCAATCCTCAACCCTTAAAAAAACCTACAAGCGCGACTCAAATCCCTCTATAATGCTTCGCTATGTTGGAACAAACTCAATTATCACTCGTACAAACTATCTGTATTTATGCCTTACCGGTATTATTCGCCATTGTTGTCCATGAAGTGGCGCATGGATGGATGGCATCAAAATTTGGCGACAAAACCGCTTTGCTCCTCGGCCGACTCACCTTAAACCCACTCAAACACATCGACTTATTCGGCACGATCATTATTCCGCTCGTTTTATTGATGACAGGCAGTGGATTTATTTTTGGGTGGGCCAAACCGGTTCCCATCAATCCCCGAAATTTTCGCAACCCCACCAAAGCCATGCCCTGGGTTGCAGCCGCTGGACCATTAGCGAATTTGATCATGGCACTGCTTTGGGCCATCATCGCGAAAGGAGGCTTATTGTTACTCCATCAACAACTATCTTTTGCTTTACCGATCGTACTCATGGGAAGAATTGGTATTGATATTAACCTTGTTTTAATGCTGCTGAATTTAATCCCCATTCCGCCGCTAGACGGCAGTCGTATTCTCATGGCTTTCTTACCCAAACAAGCTCAATACCGTTATGCTCGGCTCGAACCGTACGGCCTCATTCTTGTGTTGATTTTACTCATGACCGGTTTGTTAAGTTCTATTGTGTGGCCAGGCATTACCATTTTACAGAGTCTCATTTACACACTATTTGGATTATATTGATTCATGGTGAAGATTTATTTGGTCGGCGGTGCTGTACGAGATCAATTATTGGGATTGCCGGTCACCGAAAAAGACTGGGTCGTCGTCGGCGCCAGCGCCGATGAACTCATCGAAAAAGGATTTAGACCCGTCGGCAAAGATTTCCCTGTTTTTTTGCACCCTGAAACTCATGAAGAGTACGCGCTCGCAAGAACCGAGCGAAAAATGGGAACCGGTTATAAAGGATTTACTTTTTATACGGCAAAAACAGTCACGCTCGAAGAAGATTTAAAGCGTAGAGATCTGACAATCAATGCCATCGCACAAGATGATCAGGGGCAACTCATCGACCCATTTGGGGGACAAAAAGATCTACAAGCCAAATGCTTGCGCCATGTATCCCCCGCCTTTGCTGAAGATCCGGTCCGCGTATTACGCATTGCTCGTTTTGCCGCGCGCTTTGGACAATTTAAAGTCGCTAAAGAAACCCTTGCACTCATGAAAAGCATGGCGAGTTCTGGCGAATTAACGCACCTTGTCCCTGAGCGTGTTTTTCAAGAATTAGATCGAGCGCTTGGCGAAAAATATCCGTGGCGATTTTTTGAAGTGCTCAGGCGATGCGGCGCGCTGAAAGTGATCTTCCCTGAAATTGAGGCGCTATTTCATATTCCTGAACCAATCGAATGGCACCTCGAGAAAAACACAGGAAAGCACTTATTATTAGCCTTAAAACAAGCGACGCGATTAACACAAGATCCCCTGGTTCGTTTTGCCGTTGTCGTTCATGATTTTGGAAAAATTTTATCGCCTCAATCGATGTGGCCTAAACACCATCGCCATGAAGAGCACGGGGTCGCAGTAGTCAAAAATTTTTGCACGCGACTACGAGCCCCTCGCGCTTATGAAGACTTGGCCTTATTGGTAACCCGCTACCATATGTTGTGCCATCGGATTTCCAAACTCAGCCCCACAACCATTTTAAAATTATTGCAGACTTTAGATCCTTTCCGAAAACCGGAACGGTTCGAACAATTTCTATTAGCTTGCCAAGCTGATGAACAAGGCCGACAAGGGACGGCAAAAACACCTTACCCTCAAGCAGATATTTTAAGAAACATCTACCAGCAATGCGCGGCAATCGATATCAAAACACTCATCAAAAATAAAAAGCCGCATCAACTGATTCCCGAGCTCATTGCGAAAAAACGGCTTTCTATTATCAAACAAATCATGGCTTGAATTTCATCGATTGGGTATGTTACATTGATCAGTAAATTTGTAACTATTCACCAAGATCGTGATGATACAAGAACGCCCCCCGAGCATGCTGAATGGTTACATAAACTTCAGCAAAAAGGAGAATAATTGTATGAAAGCACCGAAATGGCTTGGCCTTGCTTCACTGGCTTGTTTATCGCTTGGATTAAGCAACGTGGGACACGCCGATACTTATTTTCCGTCTGGTATTTATCTTTTAGCGGGCGGCGGTTATAGCCTCTATGATGCTAATCTTGATTTAAAACCCGAATCATCGGGTCAAACTCTCCGCAAAGATGATCTCAATAAAGGCAACGCTTCATATATGGGCGGGGTTGGCTACCAATTACCGGATTATGTTCCTTTACGCATGGATTTAACTTTTGTGCATCGTGCTCGCGTTGACTATAATCAATCGCCCATTGTCCCTAACGCAACCATCCCAGAAACCTTAAACAGTCAAGTCAAAACCAATTCTGGCTTCGCCACCTTTTATTACGATTTTCACCTCAGTGATTATTTTATGCCTTATGTGGGTGCCGGCGCTGGCTATAGTAAAAATGAAGTAGATTTAAATGCAACGCCAATCGCAGGGGGAACAACAGCGAGCGTTAATAAAACGAAAAGTGGATTTGCTTGGCAGGTCGCTTTAGGCTTTCGATTTAAAATCATCAATAACGTCCTCTGCGACGTCGGGGCAAGGCATGTTGATTTAGGTCGAGCACAGTGGGGACCCTGGGGGCCCAATAATTGGCAAATAACCACGCACGATCTCAATTCAGAAGAAGGTTATCTCGCATTACACATTTTCTTCGGCGATCAAACCCCTTATCAAGCCCCCTCACTCATTAATGATGACGTGATCGGAGGCGGCGGATAAAAATATACGTAGCGTTTTTTAAAAAACCGCTACGCGTTTAAGCCGTGCACTAAACAATCAAGTTCCCATCAAATAAAGGTTGTTGGCCCAAAAATAGAGGGCCAAACAAAAAATATACCAATTCCAAAAAAATAGCCTATAATCCGCAATTCGTTTGCTCTGGTCGCGGATCAAACGAGCTTTATTAACTACTCATTGGAGTTTCGTATTATGACAAAGAAAATTAAATTCGAATTGGCCGCGCAAAAGCGTGCGCAAATTGGGACAGGTGCGAGCCGCCGCCTACGTAAACAAGAAGGGCTTGTCCCTGCGATCGTGTATGGCGCTGGTAAAGAACCGTCTCCGATTACCTTAGCACATAATAAGGTGGTCAACGCGTTGGAGCATGAGGGGTTTTATTCTCATATCTTAACATTAACGATTGACGATCAACCAGAACAAGTCGTTCTCAAAGATTTACAACGTCACCCTTATAAAAAACAAATTTTGCACCTTGATTTTCAGCGTATTCGTGCGGATGAAGAATTGAACATGCATATTCCTGTTCATTTCATCGGAGAAGCCACCGCAGTAGGACTCAAAAATGGCGGCGTTTTAACCCATCATATGACAGAAATAGAAATCCGATGTTTGCCAGCAAATTTACCTGAATACCTCGAAGTCGAAGTGTCACAAATGGATATCGGTCAAGCCGTGCATTTAAATGAAATCAAATTACCTAAAGGCGTTGAAATTGTCGCCTTATTGCACGGGGAAGACAACAATGCGCCCGTCGTTAGTATTCACATGCCTCGAACAGTTGTTGAAACTGAAGTTGCAGCGCCCGTAGAAACTGAAATCACAGGTCAAAAAGCTGCGAACGCTGAAGAAACGGCTGCTGCCTCTAAAAAATAATGGGAACACTCCCCATTCAGCTGATTGTTGGCTTAGGTAATCCGGGCACCGAATATGAGCGAACTCGCCATAACGCAGGTGTCTGGATTCTAGAGCGTTTAGCCCATTTAGCGAAATCATCATTAGCGCCAGACAAAAAATTTCTGGCGCTAACTTCTCGGGCCAACTTGTTCAATCAACCTGTTTATTTATTATTCCCGACAACTTATATGAACAATAGCGGGAAATCCGTTCAATCATTTGCACATTACTATAAAATCCCGCCTGAAGCTATTTTAGTCATGCATGACGACTTAGATCTGCCAATTGGAACAGTAAAGTTAAAACAAGGCGGTGGACATGCAGGTCATAATGGACTTCGAGATATCATTCAACAACTAGGTAGTCACAATTTTTTTCGATTACGTATT
>MGXH01000023.1:18751-24463 GCA_001801305.1 Gammaproteobacteria bacterium GWE2_42_36 | reverse complement strand
TCAAAAAAGGCGGATTTATGCTCGCGTATCAAACGGACGCAATCATCATCCCGATCGGTATTCGCGGTGCGCAGCAAATATTGCCCGCTAAAACACTGGATTTTAATCTGAATCAACACGTCGATATCTATATCGGCAAACCGATCGATACGAAAGACTATAAAATTCGCGAGCGAGAAAAATTAATGGATGATGTAAAACACAGTATTGCTGAGCTGGCGGGACTGGATAAGGATTGAAAGAAGAACAGTAATTCTCGCACTAAAAATCGCATCAACACGAGTTTCGCAGTTTAATCAGTATTTTCACATCGTCGTTACGAAACACATAGCATCGAAGCCGGACATTCGTCATTGCGAGACACGTAGTACCGAAGCAATTCAAAACCCAGAGCCCGTCATCCTGACGCATCGACCCAGCTCGGCTTCCTGCCTCGCGTTCGCAGGAAAAATGCTACGCATTTTCTCGCCCCTGCTCACCCTCAATCCGCCAATTTTTCCCCCATTCTCACTCGACCATCAACAGTCAGCTCAGGCAACCATTCAATCTTCGATTGATTTTCAAACAACACAATCACCGTCGAGCCTAAATAAAAACAGCCCATTTTATCGCCCCGCTCAAGCGCAATCGATTGATCTTGATACGATTGATACGTCATCTCTCGTCGATCGTATGTTATCCCATCAGCCCATACGGTATTGATGCCCGCTACAATCATCGCACCCACCATCACAACCGCCATCAATCCCCTTTCCGTCTCAAACACGGAAACCAAGCGTTCGTTGCGCGCAAATAAATTAGGAATATGTTCAGCTGAAATTTGATTGACTGAAAATAATCGGCCCGGCACATAGCGCGTTTCCATTAATCGACCTGCCATCGGCATATGCACACAATGATAATCTTTTGGCGATAAATATAATGTGATAAACGATCCCTCATCAAACAAAGCCGCTATATTTTGATCGGCCAATAAATCACTCGCTGAATAATATCGCCCCTTCGCCTGTAATAATTGCCCCTCCGTAATTTTCCCGGATTGACTAATCACACCATCGACTGGTGAGATAATTGCCTGGGGTTCTGTACAAATTGGCCGCGCCCCTGTTTTTAATTCGCGCGTAAAAAAATCATTAAAATGCGCATAATCATCTATCGACTGACGCTCGGCTTCACGCATATCAACTTGATAATGCTTGATAAAAAGCGAAATTAAGTTGTTTTTTATCCATCGAACCCTACAACGCGCCAAATAACCGACAAGGCGCGAAATGAATTGTTGAGGAATACTGTGTTGTAATATCAAAAAAAAATCATTCATCGGAAAGACTCTCATTAAGTAATGCGCAAATGGTTGCAGCAAAAGGCTCAAGCAACATTTGCCTAGACCAATCTTGATCGTTTCGATTGCACGGCATCCCAGCGCGAACCCAATGACGCAACCACGCTAAATTAAAGGTTTCTTCCAAACGAATACCGCATCGATCACATCGCTCACCTAGCGCCCGATGTAAAACGCCATCGAGCGTTTCATCGGATAATTGATTGTATTGCTTAGTCATTGCCGCCTCGTCCTACTGGGCTTAAAAAGTGCCGCCATTTTACACAATTTAAAAAAATGCGCTATTGCGAGTACGTTTCCATTGGTTTTTTACATAATACGAGGATAGAATTTCAAAAAATGCAGAGGAGAACAATTTTCTTAATAGAACCTTAATGTTCTATGGTTAAGCTTCATACAGTAAAGTAATTAAATTATAATTTCGTCACATCCAAGACAGCGGATGGAGGTATAAAATGTTTGTATCGATAGAGATAGCGTCAAATCATGCTCTCTATATTGCAGAAAAAATGCAGAATAAATATAAAAAAAATCCAGATTACCTAGATGAGATCGCCAAAGATGTTTTTATTGAATTTATAGGACCCTTTTATTCAAATACCTGGACAGAACAGGAATTGGATCGTCAGCTTGATGTTTTTTTTGCTAACCTCGCAGAACAAGAAACGGTACGAATTAGAACGGCCAATCTACCTGATGATGATAGTCAAACAAGTTCCTCAGACGACGACGGCACACTCGGTGATGACGATTTAGGTGTGGTTCAAACTAATCATGACAACACACAAACAGGGTCTCAGGAAACAGGAAGAAATGATCAGCTATCTCTACAATCACAAGCCGAAGAAATTTTACGACCAACACCTGAATCGATTCCAGGTTTTTTCGAGGAGATGGTCGCACGTCGCAGAGCAGAATTAAAAAAGGAAAAGGAAACAGCCGCAGATGTAGCCGCACATCTAAAAATGCAACAGCAAATAGACGCTCTTTCCGCTGATCTTGTAAGATATCAAAATAGCTTATTAACTGACTCAACATTTAATTGTGACAAAAATGAAATAAAACAAGAACCTCAGGGGGATTTGTATTCCAATCGCCCCATTTGCGTCCAAAAATATGCAGCGGCTCAACGAATAATAAATTGTTTGCAAAAAAACGATAATTCTCCCGCTGATGCTTTGAAGATCGAACTATCGAACAAATTACCAAATGGCGAAACCACAGCCAATATCTTATCCACACAAAGAGATGCTTGGGGAACAAGAATTCTCCTAACGATCCTATCAATTTGCAATTTATATATTTTTTATCGTGGTGGTTTCTTTATAAAAACGCGCGGTCAAAAACTAGCTGACAGGATAACACAAGAAGTTAAAACATCCTCCGCATATGATAGTCGCCCGCGGTCCGCTCGTAGCGCTTAAACATTCCATTGCAAATCCGCTCAAAACGATTAAAATTCCGCCGTATTAGTAACTATTCACCGCAATCGTGAAAATACAAGAACGTTCAGGTTTTGGCGCTTTTTGACGAAAAATCGATGAAAAAGATGAACGTTCCTTAAAAAGCACTGAACAGTTACCTGTATTAAATTAAAAGGAGATCCCTATGCCAGTCGCTAATTATTCAAAATATTGTGAAATGCTCGCACACGCGAAAAAAAACAAATTCGCGTATCCCGCAATCAATGTGACCTCGATGTCAACGGCCAATGCCGCCCTCGCCGCTTTTGCCGCTAAAAAATCCGATGGGATTATTCAAGTGTCGACAGGTGGTGCTGAATTTGCCTCTGGTGCAACCATCAAAGATGCCGTTTTAGGCGCGATTGCGATCGCCAATCACGTTCATTTAGTCGCGCAAAAATATAATATTTATGTCGCCCTGCATACCGATCACTGCCCCGCCAAGAAAGTAGACAGCTTTTTAATGCCGCTCATCGACGAAACTGAACGTCGCCGAAAGGCAGGTTTACCTAATTTATTTAACAGCCACATGTTTGATGGCAGCGAATTACCGTTGAAGGAAAATATGGACATGGCGGTGAAATTGCTCGAACGATGCCGTCAAAATGAAATTATTCTTGAAGTTGAAGCCGGCGTTGTCGGTGGCGAAGAAGACGGTGTGAATAACGAAGGTATGCCAGCCGAAAAATTATACACAACACCCGAAGATATGATCGAAGTGTATCGTCGATTAAGCAAAGTCGAAGGCGCCAAATATATGTTCGCAGCAACATTTGGTAACGTGCACGGTGTTTACAAACCCGGCAATGTTAAACTTAAACCCGAAATTCTTAAAAAAGGTCAAGCAGCCGTCATCGCCAAACACGGTAAAAACGCTGAGTTTGATCTGGTATTTCATGGTGGATCTGGTTCATTGCTCGAAGAAATTCACGAGACATTAGATTATGGCGTCATTAAAATGAACATCGATACCGATACGCAATACGCGTTTACGCGTCCGATTGTCGATCACATGTTTAAAAATTATGACGGCGTTTTGAAAATCGAAAGTGAAGTCGGTAATAAAAAATTGTACGATCCGCGCGCTTATTTAAAGAAAGGCGAACAAGGCATGGCCGAGCGCATCAAAGAAGCTGCGGATATGTTGAAATCGACCGGACATACGTTGTACAAGGATTGAAACGCGGAATAACTACGCACGTCATCCGGTGGGATGATGGGGGACTGGATCCCGCGATCAAGTCGCGGGATGATGAAAAAGCGGAATCCCGCGGCTTGACCGCGGGATGACAGAATCATAGTATCCCCACAGAGCAAATATAATAGTCGAGGTATGCGTATGATATCTTCCGTTCTAGCGATCACATCCAGCCCGAGACATCCTTCTAATTCAGAAACCCTACTCGATTATGCCGTTGAAGGCTGTCGCGAAACAGGTGCTTCTGTCGAAAAAATTCGCTTAACCGATTTCATGATTCGACCTTGTATCGGTTGTAATGGTTGCCATAAAACGACACGCTGCGTTTTATCAGACGACTATCAAATGCTGCACGATAAATTGCAAAACGCCAATCACCTGATTTTTGCAATGCCTGTGTATTTCGGTTCGATGTGTGCACAATTAAAATGCTTAATCGATCGTGGACAAACTTTTTGGGTCGATAAATACATCCTGAAAAATAAACCCGCTCAATCAATCCACCGAAAAGCGTTATTACTCATCACGTCGGATCACGATAATGTGGCTTATGTTAAAAATATCGAAGAAATTTTTAGGTATTACTTTTTGAGCTTGAATATTAAAGAGCATCAAACCATTTATCAGCCGCATCTGGAAAATAAACAAGACATTTTAAATTATCCCGAAACATTAGAGCGATGCCGTATTGCAGGAAAACAATTGTGTGTGAAAAATTTAGGATTCCAGTGCAAGGTCTCCCCTACGAGTGAGTAAAAATCAGAAGAGAACCAGCAATTCCCGCGCTAAACTGGAGGGCAGATAAATCAAAGGTTTTAGCGTTAGCAACAGCTAATAGACCCGTATGAGCAAAACAATAATCTCACCCGATATAATCTCAAAAAAATTTCTTTTCTTGACCCAAATTCTCGCTTATCCAGTCAGCAAAACTCTGGTAAAAAATGCAGTAAAAACCATGACAAATCTCAACAGAACCCGTAGTATTCTACGAATATAATAAGCGAACCGAAGGATAGACTGTATATGATTGTTGTTCTCTATAACACCGTTGGTATTTTGGGTGATTTTTTTGTTTTAGCGGCCTATTTTCTATTGCAACTCCGAAAGCTGAAGGCCGAATCGGTAACATATTCGCTGTTAAACTTCATAGGCGCTTTATTTATTTTATTTTCCCTTTGTTTTGCCTGGAATCTCCCAGCGGTTATTGTCGAAAGCGCCTGGGCTTTACTGAGCCTTTATGGGTTACTTCAAACGATACGATCGCGTCATAATAAAAAAGGGAGCGCTACCCATGGTTAAATTTTCTAATCTCATTGGATTTTTGGGCGATTTTCTCATTTTATTGCCCTTCTTTCTTTTGTTGTGCAAAAAAATGAAAGCCACCACGATTGCCTATTCGCTCTTAAATTTAATTGGCATTTTAATGCTTTTGTTTTCATTGTATTTTTCTTTTAATTTATCAGCCGCCATCATTCAAATCTCCTGGGTATTTATCAGCTTATACGGTTTGATTCGAGCGATAAAAGAAAGATTATTGACGCGAAATATATGAAACAACTGAATCCCAAGCTGAAATCGCGAGGTAACGACAAAGCGTCATTCCTGCTTGACGGGATTGTTTATCGCTGCCTATTCGTCGCAATAGACACTCGATTCTCTTTCCATGAAGCGATACTCTTTTCTCGCTCTGAAATAAAATTTCTTTAATC
>MGXH01000023.1:0-18705 GCA_001801305.1 Gammaproteobacteria bacterium GWE2_42_36 | reverse complement strand
AACCAGTTTAACTGATGTGCAAAAAGGTATGATTCGCAACTGGCTCTCTCACCATGTTGGTCAATTATTTTGGTACTTTAAAGAAATTCACCCTGTTGATAATCCTCAAGAAAAAGTATCACAAACTATTCAAGAAGCATTAGAAACCCCATATACCGACGGTCAATATACGATTAGTTCAGACTCTACTCCGTTGAAAGAAAGAATAGATGCAATTAAATATGAACTCAATGGGATAATAGGCAGCCCTCGCATGTCAACTTTGGTTAATTTGAAGATCATCAATAACCCTCGCGATACAGCAAACATTAGCAAAGATGATTTTCCTGCTCTAGTGCCCGCTATAAAAAAGGAAGCACAACTGTGCCTACAAAAACTAGAGCGTATTTTCAGTATACGCGTACAAATACCAACTTTTGCAGAAGAAATCGATCGTCAACCACTCCTTCACCTAGAGGTTATCAGCGCAGGGCGTTTCCTTCTCTGGGAACTCCCTCCAAAACCTGTGAGTACCCATGCTGGAGTTCAGCAAGGCTCAGCAGCTTTTCGCCATTAAAAATACATATCGGTGAATACATTTGTTGTTGCTGTTCCAACCTAATCACATCGCCTATGCAATATCGCAAAGGACCACCATCTACAGCGAAACGCTCACCCACTTTACCTGCCTCCCCCGCCGCCGAGTACTCCCCTTCAAGCAATGCGATATCTACGCCTCCTTCTCTAATCACATTACCATTACTGCGAAAAATCGCAATCCCAGGAGACTGTGGGACGTGGAGCGACACTACTTCGCACTGATGTCCCATGTTCCGATAGTATCTCATCAGTTTCTCAAAATTCTCCGCATATCTTTCAGTATTAGAAGTCTCCGTCTCGTCATCATAAAACATTTTTATTTTCACTTCCCCTCCGTTGCCTCGTCTTCTTTCTGCGTGAATAATTTGTTCAATCCAACTCGACAGCCCATTGTGTGAGTCGAATAAATTCGTACTGCTATCAGCATGGCATAAAAAAATATATTTGCTTTGATTCGCTGTGACCACTACGCCTGAGCAAACATGCAGAAAATCCGTGCATAAACCAACAACGTCTTCTGGCGTATCCGGCGTTATTACAGCGTAGCATTGTTGTGGTACGTATATAAATATTCTAGGCATAGAAAAAATGTACAATAAACTTCCACCGCAATCAACCATTTATTAAATACAGAGCTATTTCACAAAAAGCATTCTTCTAACTTTTATGTTATCATCGCGCTCATGATTTAATCGATGTAAACGCTTTATGAAGCAGCAAAACACTTTTCACTGGCTATTACTTTTTTTCGGTATTGCGACTGTTTATTTTTTATTTCTCGGCACCTATCCACTCTTGACGCCCGATGAATCGCGTTATGCGGAAATCGCCCGAGAAATGATTGAAACCAAACAATATATTGTTCCACATCTTAACTATGTTCTCTATTTTGAAAAACCTGCTTTATTTTATTGGATCATTGCCTCGGCATTAAAATGCTTTGGATTACACGAATGGAGCGTTCGTTTTTGGACAGTCATCTTTGCAATTAGCGGCTGCGGCCTCACCTATTTCGCCGCCTCGCGATGGTATAATCGCACGACAGCATTTTATGCAACCGCTCTGCTCGCAACCAGTTTTTTATATTTCATCATGGGACACATGGTCGCGCTAGATTTACCCGTGTCCATTTTTTTAACAGCCACATTGGTATTCTTTTATATTGGGGTTCAACACCCAACCTTATCCACACAAAAATATTATTTCTGGCTATCAGCGATCATGGCTGCCTGCGCGGTACTCACCAAAGGACTTATCGGCATCGTTTTCCCCATCGCCATCATTGGCACTTGGGTTTTATTATTGAACCAGTGGCGCTCATTAAAACATTGGCCAATCATTTCATCGATTTTATTATTTTTAATCCTTGCCTTACCATGGCATATCATCATGCAGCTTCGTCATCCCGCCTTTTTTAATTTTTATATTATCGGCGAACATTTTTTACGCTATAGCACATTAGAAGCCGCGCATGAGGAACCGTTTTATTTTTATCTTGGCATTTTGTTGGTTGGATTTCTACCTTGGTCGACATTTTTACCACAAGCAATCAAAGCCCATTGGCCCACTTGGAAAAATCGCGCGACCTATCAAACTGAAATTTTTTTATTTGCCTGGATTTTCATTATTTTCACTTTCTTCTCTTTTTCTGGCTCAAAACTGATTCCTTATATTTTACCCATCTTCCCGCCGCTTTCGATTTTAACAGGACATTATTTCGCCCTGCAATCATCCCGAAAAATAAAGGGCATCACGATAGGGTTTTGTGTATTACCCTTCATTAGCTTCGCGTTCGCCACCTATTTAATCTTATTACCGCATTATTACGATCTCATGAATCCGATTGTCGGCATGAAATTTTTATATTTATTAGCGATCATTTTTACGCTCGTCACGATGATCAGTTTAGTCATTTATTGGCGGCTCACGATTAAAGCCGCATTCATTTCTCTGAGCGTGGGCTCCCTGATTTTTTTATTGGTTTTATTACTCGCCATCCCTTCAATCGACCATGACTCTATCCAATCACTCGCTGTCGCGCTCAAACCCTTATTAACGCCGCAAGATGAAGTGATTAATTACAAACGTTATAATCAAGACTTACCTTTTTATCTACAAAGGCGCGTCACTTTAGTGGACTGGTTTGTGAATGAATTAGAATTCGGTTATCACCATCAAGATCATGTCACTTGGATGATTGACTCAACTGCTTTTTGGGAAAAATTTCAAGGAACGAAAAGAATTTTTATTGTCACGCGTGTCACGGACTTGGCGAATATGCGACGTGATCATCCGCAATTAACCTTTTATCCGATTGCGCAAACACAGCGCAATGTATTGCTCAGCAATAGACCCGTAAGTTAAACGGCGAGCGTGCTGCCCGCTTGAGCCTCTGCCCATCGCAACGAACCATCAATCCTATAAAAACACTTCTTGGCTTTTCAAGGGTCGATCGCCCAGCAAAGGCGCTAACGCCAAGCGCATAAGTTTTTTAGCAGCGCGCAGTACTTCGACAGAATGATATTGATGGCAAGCAATAGCAGAAAGATGTTCGCCTTGAAAAACATTAGGCGACTCACGCTCCAGGCAATCAATCGCTAAAAATCCTTGATGCGGGATATAACGATAATATTGGTTTGGCTGAATCGGGTGATGCGTGTTAAAGACATGAGTGAGCGGCAAGGCATATCCCATTTTTTCCAAAAATTCTTGCTCGAATAAACGCAAAATGACCTGTTGTAAAAAAGTATTTTTACCCTCTCGATAAGAGCGGTCTTGCGCTAAAGCTAACAGGGTATTTTCATACAGAGAAAAAATATCTTCATGCACATCCTGATGCGACAATAAACGCACCAATAATTCATTTAAATATAACCCACACCATAAACTCATCGCTTCCAAACGAATGGGTGAAGCCCCTACGTCGATCGTATGCAATACCGGCAATTCACCTTTCCCTCGCCAAGCAATCATCAGCGGAATAAAAGGCTGCGCTAATAAGGCAATTTGTTTCGATCGTTTAATGCCTTTCGCCAATAATGTCATGCGTCCTTTATGCTGTGTGAAAAAATCCATCAACAAGCTGGTTTCGCGATAAGGACGCGTATGTAAAACAAAAGCTTTTTCTAATGTTAATGATTGGTTCATAGATGTTGATGGCCCTCTAGCAAAACGTAGAGAGAAGATATTTCACAATCGTCATCCCGCGGCTTGATCGCGGGATGACGATTTCCAGAATAATAAAAAACCCATAACACAACGATATATCCCTTTCAATCACACCAGACTCGAAACAAATTTTTCATCCTCGGACCATCCTGTCTTGACCTTGACCCATAATCCCAAAAACACTTTACACTGAAAAAGTTTTTCAAGCTCTGATCGCGCAAGCGATCCCACTTGTTTTAATCGAGCTCCTTTTTGACCGATAATAATGGCTTTTTGTCCTGGTCGCTGCACCCAAATCGTGACATGAATATGCAGAATCTTTTCTTTTAATTTAACATCATCAACAATCACCGCAATGTCATAAGGGACTTCTTGACCCGTTAATCGAATAATTTTTTCTCGAATAATTTCAGCAATAAAAAATTTATCATCTCGATCGGTCACTTGATCTTCTGGAAAAAGATAGGCCTGTTCCGGCAATAACTTCCCAATCATCGCTTCCAGCGAGACCAAATGATCTCGTTTCATCGCTGACATAGGCAATATACCAGCAAAAGACATCTTTTGATTCAGTGTCTCTAAAATTGGCAATAGACTTTCTTTATCTTTAACTAAATCGACTTTATTTAAGGCTAGGATGACAGGGGCTGTGACGGTTTTTATTTTCTCAAAAATCCATTCATCTTCCTGTGTCCAGTAACGCGCATCAACCATAAAAATCAGCACATTCGCATCGGACAATACACTCAATGCGGCGCGATTCATGTAACGATTCAATAATCGCTTTGAGGTTTGATGCAATCCCGGCGTATCGATATAAATGGTTTGCGCGTGCTGATCAGTTTTAATCCCTAAAATTTGATGTTGCGTCGTTTGCGGTTTATCCGAGGTAATACTAATTTTTCGCCCCAAAATATGGTTGAGTAATGTCGATTTCCCGACGTTAGGTCGACCGACAATCGCAACATATCCACAATGTGTTTTTTCATGACTCATGATCGAATGCCCTCAAAACTTGTTCTGCCGCTTGTTGTTCTGCTTTCCTGCGACTATGACCAACACCTTGAATCGCAGAATCGAATAAAGCCGTTTTACATTCAACGGTAAATTGCTGTTTATGCCCGCTGCCTTCTGTTTTAATCAAACGATATTCTGGCAAAGGTAATTGTTTTCCTTGCAATAATTCCTGCAACAGTGATTTTGAATCTTTGTATAAATTATCCAACGAAAGCTCTTTAAAATAAGGCTCATACCAAGCGGTCACTTTTTGATAACACACCATGAGCCCGCCATCCAAATAAATAGCCGCTATAATTGCCTCAAGCGCATCGGCTAAAATAGACACGCGTTCATGACCCCCGCTCATTTTCTCGCCGCGCCCTAATCGCAAAAAATCACTTAAATTAAAATCTTTTGCTAGATTAGCCAAGGCGTCCTCCTTAACAAGGTGCGCGCGTAATCGACTCAACTCACCTTCTGTCGCTTTAGGAAAACGACGATATAACTCGCCGGCGATGATGAAGTTAACAATCGAATCGCCTAAAAATTCGAGGCGCTCATTATTCGTTTTTCCATAACTGCGATGACTCAACGCACACTCGAGCAAATGAATATCCTGAAAAGGATAATCCAAGCGGCCCGTGAGTACTTCCAATTTGTTCTGCTTCACAAATAGCCCTTAATCCTAGTTCAACCAGCCAAGACGCGACCAGCGAATAAATCCTTCCGTCGTTAAATTACCCCAACTCAACCAGATAAAAAAAGCTTTTCCAATCAAATAATCTTCTGGCACAAAACCAAAAAAACGACTGTCACCACTGTTATCTCGATTATCACCCATCATAAAATACATATGTTTGGGAATGATAACATCCACATTGCCTAATTCCTGATTACCGGTTTTATGCTGCAAAATAGCGTACTTTATTCCGCCTAAATTTTCCTCAAAAACGGTCGATGGAATGTTACCAAAAATAGAGGTGGACTCCAGATCTACACCGTCATTTAAATACGTTTGTGACACGGGCTGATCATTGATCGTTAAACGTTTGTTTTTGTACACCACATGATCGCCAGGCAACCCTATAACGCGTTTAATAAAATCGACATGCGGATCACCCGGATATCGAAAAACGACAATATCGCCTCGCTTTGGTTCGCCAATACTCAGGATTTTCTTATTCAATACCGGCAGTCGTAATCCATAAGCAAATTGATTCACGGCTACAAAATCCTTCGGAAGCAAAGTCGGCTCCATCGAACCTGATGGAATAGTAAAAGGTTGCATAATAAAAGAACGAATCAGCAAGACCAGCAAAAAAATCGGAAAAAATGAGCGCGCATAGTCGGTAATCAAAGGCATTTCTTCATTATTTTTTGCACGCGCGCGCGCAAAAAAGATCCAATCAATCAGTGCAATCACACCACTGACTAACGTGAGAATTACCAATAACGTTGGAAAATCAATATTCATCATCATTATTCACCTTCATTGTATAAATCAAGAACGTTCAGGCTCTGGATGATTCCCCTTCGGGCTAAACCGTGATCATTCATCACTTGTCTTTCTCCACACTGAGTACCGATAAAAACGCTTCTTGTGGCAATTCAATTTTACCGACCTTTTTCATGCGTTTTTTGCCTGCTTTCTGTTTATCAAGCAACTTGCGCTTTCGCGATACATCACCACCATAACATTTTGCTGTGACATTTTTACGCATTGCCTTAACCGTCGTTCGAGAAACGACTTGATTGCCAATTGCCGCTTGAATTGCCACTTCAAACATTTGGCGAGGAATCAATTCCTTAAGCTTTTGTGTTAATTCAACCCCTTTTCGATACGATCGATCACGCGGCACGATCGACGCTAAGGCATCTACTTTACTACCATTGATCAAAATATCCAATTTCACTAAATCGGCTGCTTTAAAATGCGTAAATGAATAATCTAATGAGGCATAACCACGACTAACAGATTTTAACCGATCAAAAAAGTCGAGAATAATTTCACGCATCGGCAATTCATAATCTAATGCAACATGCGATCCATGATACAACATTTTTTTCTGAACACCTTGTCGCTCGACACACAGTTTAATGACGCTACCAACATGTTCTTGCGGCACTAAAATATGAGCAGTTGCAATAGGTTCACGCATTTCTTGAATGAAATTGGGTTGTGGTAATTCAGCGGGATTATCAATGTGCAGCGTTTCACCCTTCGTCGTCACAATTTCATAAATCACAGTCGGTGCTGTTGTAATCAAGTCAAGATTGTATTCACGTTCGAGTCGCTCTTGAATAATTTCCATATGCAAGAGACCCAAAAAGCCACAACGAAATCCAAAACCCAAGGCTTCTGAATTTTCCGGTTCATAAACTAAAGAAGAATCATTCAAACTGAGTTTTTCAAGCGCTTCTCGAAAAGCCTGATAATCATCCGAATCGGTCGGATATAATCCAGCAAAAACTTGTGGTTTGACTTTTTGAAATCCAGCCAACTGAGTCTCTGCCGGACGATGTGTGTGTGTTAAGGTATCGCCCACCGGTGCACCATGAATATCTTTAACGCCCGAAACGACATACCCTACCTCACCCGCTTGCAGCTGATCCCGCGGCTGACGTTTCGGGGTGAAAACACCCAAACCATCGATTTGATAACTTTTCCCCGTCGACATCACCAAAATTTTATCTTTAACACGTAATGTCCCTTCTTTCACTCGCACGAGCGAAACAACGCCTAAATAGCTGTCAAACCAAGAATCGATAATGAGTGCTTGCAAAACGCTCTCTGGATTTCCTTTGGGTGGCGGAACTTTAGCGACTAATTCTTCTAACAACGCTTCAAGGCCATCGCCGGTTTTTGCGCTCACCTTTAACGCATTTTTTGCTTCAATGCCGATAATTTCCTCAATTTCTTGAATCACTCGTTCGGGTTCTGTTTGAGGCAAATCAATTTTATTCAAAACCGGGATCACTTCTAATCCCTGATTGATGGCCATATAACAAACAGCAACCGTTTGCGCCTCAACCCCTTGCGAAACATCCACGACAAGCAATGCGCCTTCACAAGCCGATAAAGATCGAGACACTTCATAGGCGAAATCCACATGGCCGGGAGTATCAATAAAATTCAGCTGATAAGTTTGCCCATCTTTTGCTTTATAATGCAACGTCACGCTTTGCGCTTTGATCGTAATACCACGCTCGCGTTCAAGTTCAAGTGAATCTAATACTTGATTTTGCATTTCACGATCAGCTAATCCACCACACCATTGAATGAATCGATCCGCTAAAGTGGATTTACCATGATCAATATGGGCGATAATAGAAAAGTTGCGAATACGAGATTGGGTTGTCATAGGAGAGGAATCCGTTTAGTGAATTCAGCGCAATCCATCAATCCTGTAATATATTTAAAAACCCGTTTTTTCATAATGACTGATCAACTATTTATAAATACTCAGGCTTGACTGCGTAAATACCGGGAACATTACGTAAAAAACCTTTGTAATCTAAACCATAACCCAACAAAAAACGATCCTCAACAAAGAGACCCGTAAAATCGCATCGTTCCACACCGCCGACGGCTCGAGGACGTTTTTTATCAATTAAAGCGGCGCAATATACCTCTTTCGCACCATGCGCTTGACAATGTTGCTTAACGGCCGCCAAGGTCAAACCTAAATCTAAAATATCTTCGACAATCACAATGGTTCTGTCTTTGACATCCACGGAAGGTTCTGCGACCCAATGAATTTCGCGCCCTTCAATTTCTCCTTGATAACGCGTGACATGGACATAATCAATTTGCAAAGGAAAGGTTAGCCTCGTCGCCAATTGCCCCGTAAAAATCACCGCACCATTCATCACGCACAATAATAAAGGATTTTTGTCGACTAACTTTTCATTCATTTCCTTAGCAACTCGATCGATCGCCTGATCAATCGCTTTTTGGTCATAAAGACATTCGGATTTTGATAAAAGATCTACGGCTTCTTTGAGTTCATTTTCAATAAGATGCATGCCTGTTTTCCTCTTCATGGGATTCAATTTTAGATTGGCGCGATTATAGCGAATCTTTCTTGAAAATCGTAATGAATAATCTCAGGTTGGTGCATTTAGGCTACAAAATTGTCTATCGAATTGAAGTGATTGTGATAAAAAAGGATTTATACTTCATTTGTAATTATCTATCTAACCTGAGTTTGGGATAAGAAAGCGCTTTCTTATCCCAAACTCAGGTTATTTATTGCAACAACCCCATAATTTACGGTCGATCGTCAACTGCTTGTTTGGCAGCCGGTAATAGATCTTTTCGAGACAATCCTAAAGCGAGCGCCAACGATCCCGCAACATAAATCGACGAATAGGTCCCGACAATAATACCGATAATGAGTGCGAGTGAAAATGCGTGAATGCTCGATCCACCCCATAAAAATAAGACAATACACACGGATAACGTTAAGCCAGAAGAAATAATCGTTCTCGATAAGGTTTGGTTGATCGCAGAATTCACCACTTCAACAGGCGTGCCGGTTCTCATCTTGCGAAAATTTTCTCGTACTCGATCGAATACGACGATCGAATCATGCAATGAATAACCAATAATCGTTAATACGGCCGCGAGTGAAACCAAATCAAATTCAATATGAAAAAATGAAAAAACACCTAAAATAAGCACCGGATCGTGAACCAGCGAAATCGCTGCGCTAACCGCCAAACGCCATTCAAATCGAAAGGCGATATAAATCATCGTCGCAATCATCGCGACCACCACGGCCAAAATGCCTTTATACGCAAGTTCACTGCTTACTTTCGCGCCAATAAATGCCGCGCTATTAAATTGCGCGCCCGGCAAAGCCGTCACGAGTTGATCTTTGACACGATTTTGCATGTCTTTTTCAGTTTCATTCGGCAGAGCCTTCAAAGCATTCACACCGAGTGTGATCAAAATGGTTTTTGAATCACCAAAACTTTGCACCTGCGCCTCTTCTAAATGGGCTTTCGCAAGATTACCGCGAATTTGATTTAAGTCGACGGCTTGCGGATAGGAAAATTGAATTTGTGTGCCGCCCGTAAAATCGAGGCCTAAATTTAATCCGTGCCGATAAAAAGAGCCGATGGCAATCAAAAAGAGCACAATCGAAACAACAGCCGCGACGGTGCGCAATCGATAAAAATTGATATTGACGGTCGACTTAAAAAATTCCATCTTGATTAACCCTGTACTTTTTGTGGTTGAAAGGATGTTTTTTGAGGGGGATTGATCCCGATTGAAAGCGCTTTAACTTTCTTGGCACCGTAAATCCAATTCACGAGCATTCTCGTGTAAGTTACTGATGAAACAATGGAAGTAAACAAACCGATCGTTAAAGTAATCGCAAAGCCTTTGACCGCGCCAGAGCCTAACGCAAATAAAATAAGACCCACAATTAACGTCGTCACGTTCGCATCGATAATCGTTGCAAAGGCTTTATCATACCCCGCATGAATAGCGGGTTGCGGCGTAATACCTGAGCGGATTTCTTCTCGAATGCGTTCGTAAATCAGCACGTTATAATCGATGGCCATACCGGCTGTTAATACGATACCCGCCAGACCTGCAACCGTTAGCGTAGCACCAATCACCGATAAAATCGCTGTCAAAAAAATCAAATTAACCAGCAGCCCTAAACCCGCCACCAATCCGAACAATCGATAATAAAACAGCATAAACAGCACAATAAACAGCATCCCTATTTCCATCGAGATCGTACCTAAATGAATATTTTGCTGACCTAAGCTCGGGCCAATCGTGCGTTCTGCGATCATCGCCACGGGTGCAGCCAACGTACCTGCACGCAACAGCAAGGCTAAATTTTTTGCCTCATCGGGGCTCGATAAGCCAGTTACCTGGAATGACTCGCCCAATGCGGATTGAATCGTGGCGACGTTAATTACACGGCGTTCTTGTTTGTACGTAATCACGGGTTTCCCATCGACGCCTGTATCTTGCTGCGGTTTTGTTTCAACATACACAACAGCCATCGGCTGCCCGATATTATTGCCTGTCACGCGCGAAAATAGCGTAACATCACTACCCCCTACCCGAATAGAAACGGCCGGTCTTCCCGATTCATCAAAACTCGTACTGGCATCAACAATCGAATCACCTGCCAATAAAATACGATTTGTTAATAATACTGGTGCGCCATTGTAATTAAATAATTCATCACCGACAGGCATAAGACCGCTGACGGCATCACCTGCATCAGCTTTTGAATCCACTAAATGAAATTCCAAATTCGCTGTTTTGCCGATAATATCCTGCGCCTGTGCGGCATCTTGAACGCCCGGTAAATCGACCGAAATGCGATCTGGCCCTTGTTGCTGTACAACAGCTTCTGAAACACCTAGTTCATTCACTCGACGACGAAAGGTATTCATCATTTGATCCATCGTCGACTGCGTCGTACTCTGCGCGGCAGATAACGACAAAGCCCCCGCTAATTGCAGAGGATCCTGATTGAAATTTTTCGTCCACGTATAATTGGGGAATCGATTATTTAAAACATCTTGTGCATTTCGAACATCATCCAACGTCGCTAAACGTATGCCAATACCGGTATTACCTTTTGCGGCAATGCCTGTATAACGGGCTTTGGCTTGACGCAATTCATCACCGATACTACGCACCGCATTTTGCGCTTGTTTTTCAACAATCGAATCGGTATCGACTTGTAACAATAAATCCACACCACCCTGGAGGTCTAATCCCAATTTCATCGGCTGAGCGCCCAGCGCCATCAACGCATTCGGCGTTGCCGACTCCAACGTCACCGCAACGATATAAGGACTGCCGAGCTCATCTCTCAAAACGGTATTCGCTTGCAATTGCGTATCGGTATCTGAAAATCGCACTAAAATATTTTTTTGTTGCAAAATAGCCGATCGATACACTAAATGATGTGCATCCAAAATTGTTTTGACCTGTTGTACATTGCTTTCATCTAACGCCAATCCCGGCGTGGAACTCGAGATTTGAATCGCCGGATCCTTACCAAACAAATTGGGAATCGCATAAACCACAGCAATGAGCAACAAAATAATAAGCAGCGCATTTTTCCAGAGTGGATACTTGTTCATAAATTACTTAATAGTCCCTTTGGGTAAAACAGCGGCCACAGCGCCTTTTTGAATTTTAATAACCGTATTTTCAGCGATTTTCAATTGAATAATGTTATTTTCAATCTCAACCACTTTCCCCATAATGCCGCCATTCGTCAGCACTTCGTCATCTTGTTTCAAAGACCCCAACAAATCGCGGTGTTCTTTTGCCCGTTTGGTTTGTGGGCGCCACAATAAGAAATAAATAAATAAGGCAAAAGCGGCGACCATAATCACGGTGTTCAACATCGGCGCAGGACGTTGCGCAGCCGTTGTCGTTGCAGCACCTGTCGCGGTTGTTGCTGCCGTTGCTGCTGTTGTCGTTGCAGCATAAGCGTTAGAAATAAAACTCATAAGAGGGTCTCCCTAGTGTATTGATAAAGAATCGCCATTATAACAAACTTCGCACGAGATGCTAGCGTGAATCCTGATAGAGTTATATCATAAAGACGATTGTATTGGGTGGTTATCCTATGGGAAATAACACCGGTCAAATGAAAATGGGCGAATGGATATGACAAAATTCAACTTAATGACTGTAATAATTTATTCATTAGGTATTGTGGGTTGGTTAATTTTGTGGAAATGGCTCGTTGGTTATCCGGCATTCAAACATAAAAAATTGCTCTACCTTGTTTTTATCGGCGCTATTTTCACACTCGTTATCAATGCGATATTCAGCATCGCGGCAACAATCCCCCCTTATGACACAGAATTAAAATTGTATGCTTACGTCGAGGAGAACTCGAAAACCGTTGCTCAATTATCTCTGACCATTTGTTTATTTATTGCCGTAGGTTTCACTAAACTATCAACCCTCATGGCAATGGATGAATTAAAACGCTTTATCTGGCTCATCTTTTGGTCACTGTTCATCGCCGTCATAGGATGCCTGCCACTCTATTGGATGCCAGCCAGTGATTTTTGGCTCACCGCACTGCGCCATTTAAAAACTGTACCCTATATATATTCGCTTTTTTTATTGGGCGCTGCGGCTATTTTCTTTATCTATGCGCTTAAATATCGACAACGAAAATCATAGCCAGGCCAATTCCTTTGATTAAAATTTCGCCTCATACAATACTGAATGAAACTGAAATTAAGTTTTCTTTTATCCGTTCTCCTGGACCCGGTGGGCAAAACGTCAACAAAGTAGCCACTGGTGTTTTATTGCGTTTTAATTTGATTCATTCCGTTTTATTACCACACGATCTCCGAGTCCGTTTACAACATCATCTGGCGAATAGAATGACAACGCAAGGCGATATTTTGATTAAAGCGACGCGCTATCGAACACAAGAACGAAATAAACAAGATGCCTTGGATCGCTTACAAGCCTTACTCAATCGCGCGGCGATTCCGCCAAAAAAACGGCATAAAACGAAACCGACCCGAGCGTCTGTCGAACGTCGATTAACGGAAAAAAAGCAACAAGCCAAAAATAAAACGCAACGACGCCAAACACGACACATTGAACAGGATTAAACGATACGATGATTCATGCTTTATCGATTGGTCAACGCCAATTCCCTGTTAATTTAATTCAAGGCCCTTTGGCTGGCATTAGCTCACCTCCTTTTCGCCGTTTAATTTGGCAACAAAGTCACCCAGCTTTTTCTTATACGGAGATGATTTCTTGCAAAACACTCATCCACCCGTCCAAAATATTGCATCAACGTTTTACCAGTAAAGACGCCCAAGAAGGACCGGTCTGTTTTCAGCTATCGGGAAAGAATCCGAAAGAACTCAGTGAAGCCGCTATAATTGCAACTGATTATGGCGCTGATCTCATCGATTTAAATTGCGGTTGCTCTGTTAAAAAAATTCGTCGAAAAGGAACCGGTTCGCGTCTGTTGGATGATCTCTCTCATTTATATCGATTGATTAGCTCGCTTAGGAAAAGCACGAATTTACCGCTCTTAATTAAAATTCGTGTAGGCGAAACAGAAATTTTCAATCGCGAGTTAGCCAAGGTGATTGGAGAGGCTGGCGCCGATGCCGTAGTTGTGCATGGGCGCTATTGGTATGAAAATTACAATACGCCTTGTCATTTAGATGAAATTCGAGTGTTAGTCGAAACCTTGAAAATACCCGTTATCGGCAATGGGGATGTTGCTGATCTTGCATCGCTCAAGAAAATGTTATCGACCGGTTGCTCAGGCGTCATGATTGCACGCGCGAGTGTTGGCCAACCTTGGCTCATTCGACAATTGATTGCAGAAATAAATCATGAACCATTTTCAACTCCTACCACACCAGTCGTCGGTGAACTATTCATCGAGCATATAGCACAATTGATTAACTTCCTGGGCAACGAATCCCTAGCGATTTTACAAGCGCGCAATTTCGCCCCTCATTATGCGCGTTGCTTGTCAAATAAAGAAACATTCTGCACGAAGATAAATACTTGTGATCAATTTGAAAAATTCAAAGAGATCTGTTCTGACTATTTTTCTTAGAGAAAACGCCTTTTAATACTGAACCGAAGTCTTGATAAATTAACCTGAATTCGGGATAACGGAGATAAAAAAGTTAGCCCTTAAGTCGACATGATTTCTTATCCCGAACTCAGATTTTATCACTCAATCACCTTCTGCACTCGAATAGACTGGACTACTAAATCCCGGATATTTAATCCGCTGTGATCAATATTTCTTGCTCGTGAAAAATCATAACGATCGCCGCCTTGCAACATAAAATCGTTAATTGCCGTTCGATAATACTGCTGCGGCAAGAGTGGTTTCCCATCATCTAAAGTCACCGATAAAATCTCATGCGGATGTAATCCATAACGCACCGTCACGCCGGCGTATTGCGTCATTTGTTTCCCGGGTGCAATATAACCCAATGCCAATGCTTTGATAATATCCTGACCTGACACATCGGCCGTCACCACCACATCATCAAATGGCATAATATTATATAATTCTCCGAGCGTAATAGTTCCAGCCGCTAGATCCGTACGAAAAAAGGGCGCGTTAAATAAAACCACTTGCGTATGGTTTTGCTGCTGAATAATCCGACAAACCCATTGTGCCAATGGTGAAATATTATTCGGCATGTCATTACTCAATTTAATTTTCGATTCACCAATCACTTCGCTCACCAAACCATGTAACGCCGCTGAATATTTCTGCTCAATTTTCATCGCGTCTGAATCGGGTTTAATTTGATCTTTTACGGCAGCCACTGGAATTAACGCCGGCGTGATCGACTGAACACGATGATCGGTATCGCAAACCTGAATAGTCAACGTACCAATATCTCGACCATAAGCATACGCTTGCAAAACAGGTACTTGATCGACAATACCCGCGACTGGTTGATGACTGTGCGCGCTCAATACGGCATTGAATCCTTTTGCGCCCTGAATCAAGTCGGTTAATTCATGCCCAATAATCACTTTTGTTTGCGGATCTTGATCAGAAGGAATATGCGTCAACGCAAGAATAATATTTGGCTTCCCTTCTTTTGCTCGACCTGATTGCAGATAACGAATCCAAAAATGCGCTGCCTTTGTCGGATTGATAAAAATCAAATTTTTAATATTCGCTTTATTTGTTTTGGTTAATGTTTCGAGTGTCGATAAACCGATTACAGCGATTTTTGTACCGTGGTCATTGATGATTAAATATGGTTTCGCCCAAACGGGTGTTTTATGCGTCGATCGATCGAGAATATTTGCAGCCAAATAAACGAACTGCCCATCCGTTTGCCACCCTGGAAAATACTGCTGTCCCCAATCAAATTCATGATTGCCGACAGCCGATGCACGAACCGATAACAGCCTCATCATCTCCGAGACAGGCGCGCCATGCGTTAAGTTCGACAACAAAGATCCTTGATAATTATCCCCGCCCGCTAACACAATTGTGTCGTTATTTTGATGAATCGTTTGCTTCATCGCGGCAACAAACTTAGCCATACCGGGGTTGTTTTGATTTTCCGTCACTTGTCCATGAAAATCATTAAAGTAAACAATTTGAATGGTTTGCGAAAAAACTGTGCTGCAAAAAAGAGTAAAAATACAGGCAAAAAATAGTTTAATCATTGATCGCTTCATCCTCATTCTCCTGTGAATTGTTATCAATTATTCTGTCATGATTTGTGTTGTTTCAAAAAACTGGATCCCGCGGTCTACGATAGGGAACTGAATTATCATCATTGTGAGGAGCGTCAGCGTCGAAGCAATCCAGATGCTGGACTGCTTCGACACTCTGCGTCTCGCAATGAGCGTTGATAGGGATCCCTCAATCCTATTCAAGTCTTTCCTGAACCGTCATCCTGACGCATATCCCCAGCCGCGCATCCATGCGCGGCGCTCGGCGGAAAAATGCTACGCATTTTTTCGTCCCGGCTCACCCTCAATCCTCAATTTTTGCTCTCTTTTCTGATTTTCGTAAAATGTTTTCACAAATGCGTCAAAAGAATCTGATTCAATCGCCGCACGAATTTGCCGCATCAAAGTCTGATAATAATGCAGATTATGAATCGTATTTAAGCGCGCGCCCAAAATTTCTCGACACCGATCGAGATGGTGTAAATACGCTCTCGAGTAATGTTGACACGTATAACAATCGCATTCTGAATCCAGTGGTGACAAATCAGTTCGATAGCGAGCATTGCGAATTTTAACAATGCCCTGAGAAGTAAACAAGCAACCATTACGCGCATTGCGCGTGGGCATCACACAGTCAAACATATCAATGCCTCGTAACACCCCTTCAATTAAATCAGAAGGTGTCCCAACGCCCATTAAATAATGCGGAAATTGAGTCGGTAATTGCGGCGCTAAATGATCGAGCATTTCTATCATCAGTTCTTTCGGTTCACCAACCGACAGTCCGCCCACCGCGTATCCATCAAAACCAATCTCTAACAATCCCGCCAGTGATTCATTACGAAGCGTATCATGCACACCCCCTTGAATAATCCCAAACAAGGCCGATGGGTTACCCTCATGTGCTATTTTACTGCGCTTGGCCCACCGCAAGGATAATTCCATAGAAATTTTGGCTTCTTCATAAGTCGCCGGATAAGGCGTGCATTCATCTAACACCATCACGATATCCGAACCTAATGCTTTCTGAACTTCCATTGATTTTTCGGGCGTTAGCATGACCCAATCGCCATTCAATGGCGATTGAAAACGACAACCTTCTTCGGTGAGTTTGCGCAATTTACCTAAACTGAATACTTGAAACCCACCGGAATCAGTCAAGATAGGATAAGGCCAATGAATAAAATCATGTAAATCACCATGCGAACTAATAATGGGTGTGCCTGGCCGCAACATTAAATGAAACGTATTGCCTAAAATAATTTGCGCACCGGTTGCCTCGAGCTCTTCCGGTGTCATCGCCTTGACGGTTCCTACGGTACCCACGGGCATAAAAGCGGGCGTTTCAACCACGCCTCGATCGAAAATCAACCGACCTCTTCTGGCAAAACCCACTTGTTTTAACAATTCAAATTTCATTTTTTATCTCTCTATGATTTTATGCGGCGCGCGAAATAAATTCGCGCTTGCAGTCAAGGGGGAGAATCGCGATTCTCCCCCTTGACAATTCCCCATCGCGCAAAGAATACATTCTATTACCTTGTTTTGATGCGGGAATTACTGCTATCGAACAAACATCGCATCGCCATAACTAAAAAATCGATAGCTTTCTTCGATGGCATTTTCATAAGCGCGCAACACATAGTCTCGTCCGGCAAAAGCGCTGATTAACATCAGGAGTGTCGATTTAGGCAGATGAAAATTCGTAATGATGGCATCGACGACTTTAAAGGAAAATGGCGGGTAAATAAATAACTTCGTATCCCCTCGATAAGGCTGTAATTGACCGGATAATGCCGCCGTTTCCAAACTGCGCACGGTCGTCGTACCCACGGCAATCACTTTTCTATTCGCTTCTTTGGTTTTGCGAACTGCCTCACACACAGCCTCATCTACCGTAATCCATTCGGCATGAATTTTGTGCTGTGTGATATCGTCAACTTTGACTGGTTGAAATGTCCCCGCACCCACATGCAGCGTCACTTCAGCTGTTTGAATTCCTTTGTTTTTAAGCGTATTCAATAAAGTTTCATCAAAATGCAATCCTGCCGTTGGTGCGGCCACCGACCCTTTATCTTTCGCATAAATCGTTTGATAGCGCGCTTGATCTAAATGATCGGGGATTCGATCAATGTACGGCGGTAATGGAATTTGCCCGATTGCTTCAAGCACATCAATAATCGGTTCATCGATTAAAAAGCGCAATTCAAAAAGATCGTTTTGTCGACCTAACACTTCAATACGAATGTTGGATGTTAAGACTAAAATCGATGGTGGTTTGGGCGCATGACTCGATCTCACCTGCGCAAGCACACGCTGTTCAGTTAAAATCCGCTCAATCAAAATTTCAACTTTTCCACCTGTTTCTTTTTGCCCGTATAAACGCGCGGGAATAACGCGACTATTATTAAAAACCAATAAATCGCCGGGCGAAAGCAACTCGGGTAAATCATAAAAATGACGATGGGCAATGTGTCCCGTCTCTCGATTCAGGTCTAATAAACGACTCGCGCTGCGCTTTTCTGTAGGATATTGCGCAATCAATTCATTAGGCAAATCATAATCAAAATCGGATATCGGCATCATGTTAATTCAGTTCAAAAATTAATGAACCGCCATCTTAATCGGCCTCTCACGCAAATCCAAATACAATTTATTCTGAGCGAGATGAAATTCATTCGCTTTAGCACGCACTTTATTGTGCGTGCAAAACATAACACAGCCTGGCGCACTATGCGCTGATCAAAAAA
>MGXH01000022.1 GCA_001801305.1 Gammaproteobacteria bacterium GWE2_42_36 | reverse complement strand
CAACGGAGAAACAAACTGGTGGGCCCACTAGGACTTGAACCTAGGACCAACGGATTATGAGTCCGCTGCTCTAACCAACTGAGCTATAGGCCCGATGACAACGCGTAAGTTATTCAGTTTTTCTGATTGAGTCAAGCGTTACTGTTCAATCTCGAGTTCTTCCAAAAAACTTTGCACTTGCTCCGAACGGCTCGGATGTCGTAGCTTACGTAAAGCCTTCGCTTCGATTTGTCGAATACGTTCTCGGGTCACGTCAAATTGCTTGCCTACTTCTTCCAACGTATGATCGGTATTCATATCAATACCGAAGCGCATGCGCAACACTTTCGCTTCGCGCGGCGTTAATGTATCTAAAATACGGCGCATCGATTCTCGCAATCCGCCCGCTGTAGCGGCATCCAAAGGCGATTCTATCGCGGTATCTTCGATGAAGTCACCGAGATGAGAATCTTCATCATCACCAATAGGCGTTTCCATCGAAATAGGTTCTTTCGCAATTTTCAACACTTTCCTGATTTTATCTTCTGGCATATCCATTAATTTGGCTAATTCTTCTGGCGCTGGCTCTTCGCCTGTTTCTTGTAAAATTTGCCGAGAAATCCGATTCATTTTATTAATCGTTTCAATCATATGAACCGGAATACGAATGGTTCGAGCCTGATCAGCAATAGATCGGGTAATAGCTTGACGAATCCACCACGTCGCATAAGTCGAAAATTTATAACCACGTCGATATTCAAATTTATCAACGGCCTTCATCAAACCAATATTCCCTTCTTGAATTAAATCCAAAAACTGCAAACCACGATTCGTATATTTTTTCGCAATCGAAATCACTAAACGCAAGTTTGCTTCAATCATTTCTTTTTTCGCTCGGCGAGCACGCGCTTCACCAATCACCATGCGTTTGTTTAATTGTTTTAATTCGCCCAATGACAAATTGATACGATCTTGAATATCAATAATCTTGCGTTGTTCTCGTGTGATATCCGATTCATAATGTTTGAGCGCTTCAGAATAAGCGGTTTTTGATCGTGTCTGCGATTTAACCCAATTCAAATTAGTTTCTTTGCCCGCAAATGATTGATGAAAAATTTGCCGAGGCATTTTTGCTTTACTCACGCTCCACCGCATGACCGCTCGTTCATGTCGGCGAACCTGATCAACTGCCTCTCGAATACGACGACATAATCGATCGAGCTGTCGAGTAGTCAATTTAAAATTCATGAAAAATTTTGATAATTCTTCCTGCTTTTGTTGCACGGCTTTCTTATTTTTGGCGTCTTCTTTCTTTCGAACGCGCTTCAGCGCATCGACATATTTTTTCAGTTGAGCGAATTTTTCCGCCGCTTCTTTCGGATCTGGCCCAGACTCGCCCGCAAATAATTCTGCTTCGCCGCTGCCTTCAATTACAGCTTCTTTTACAACGACCTCTCCTTCTTTGCCCTCGACTGTACCTTCTTTTTCTTGCTCTTCTTCGTCTTCTTCATCACCAACGGCTTTAACAGGCACATCAAGATCTTCATCATCCACGGGAACGACTTCAAGATCAATATCCGGCTCCGCAACAGTTTCTAGGGATGCTTCATCCGCATCGGGATCAATAAATCCTGTTACGACATCGCTCAGCTTACCCATTTTAATATCTTCTTCAGTCAGCTGATAATAATGACCAATGACATCCTCAACTGATTCCACGTGATGAGATAAAGCTTCCAACACCAATCGAATACCTTCCTCAATACGCCGAGCAATGGCGATTTCGCCTTGTCGCGTCAACAACTCCACCGTTCCCATTTCCCGCATATACATGCGCACAGGATCGGTTGTACGACCCAGTTCTGCATCGATCAATGGACTGGTTGGCACGCCAGCGTCCGTTATCTCTTCAACAACCGTGATATCGGTTTTGGCCATTTGAAGCAAATCACTATTCGGGGTATGTTCATAAACTGAAATCCCCATATCGTTAATAACTTTAATAATTTTCTCGAGGTCTTCTTCATCGACTGTTTGGCTCGGCCGGTTTTGGATTAAGCTTTCCCGAATTTGAACAATGGTCAAATGGCCCTGTATCTGGGCTAATTCTGAAAGGGTTTTACTTTTATTCGGTTGCTCTTTTGGCTGAGGTTGCTTTTTGGCCCGAACAGATTGCTTTTTCTTGGCTACTTTTGTATCGCGCTTTTTTGCTGACATAACTCTGTCTCTCTGCTAATAATCATCTAAAAAATAAAGCGAAGCATCATATCAACTGACTTAAAAACAGTCCAAGTATTTTGATCCTCGCATACCGGTGTTTTATGTTAAAACACGCCTTTGAGAAGAAGTATAACATAGTTTACAGCTTTCGCTTTTTTTTCAGCAATTCCTGTAAATATTGTTTTTCCGCTTCCGTAATAACCCCTTCTGCCATCTTAGTCATCAGCGTTTCAATACGAATCTGTAACGCTTGTTGCTTTAATTTTCTTTGCGCGGCCATGAAGTGATCTTTGGCAACCTCTTCAGATAGCAAATCCTGTTGATCCTGTATCAGCTTGCTGAAATGTTTATAGGCCGGGTGATCTCGCCAGTACTCGAGAATCCTGCCCGTGGTCACTGTGGACAAATCTTGCGCCTTAAAAAAAGCCATCAAGTCTTTTAACAAAGACATGCCCTGTATAGTATCATACTCTTCCGCAAAAATTTCTTCGTCGAGCCATTCTGCCAAACAAGGATTTTGCAGCAGTAACGCCATCAAAATACGCATCGCCGATATTTTAGGCAAAACGACAGATGACGTCGTTACCGTCGCCTCTTCTTCCGGTGAATCGAATTGCAAGTGCTGTTTGAGTTTTTCGAGGCTAATTCGAGCTTTCTGCGATAAGGATTCCAACAGCATTTCTCGCGTAAGATTATCAGGCATATGACGAAGATGTTTAAGGACTTTGTCCGTAAACTGCGCCCGCCCTTCGACTCGATTTAAATCGACGCTTTCAGATAAATGCGCAAAGAAAAAATCAGAAAAACTGCTGGCAGTTTGCATATGCGCTTCAAAAGATTGCACGCCCGCTTTGCGTACAAAACTATCGGGATCTTCATTATTCGACAAAAACATAAACCGAGGCTGCCAATCATCTCGCATCAGCGGTAATAAAACCTCAAGCGCTCGCCAAGCAGCGGTCCGTCCGGCTGAATCGCCATCAAAACAAAAAATAATTTCCCGAGCAATTCTAAACAATCGTTGAATGTGATACTCGGTCGTAGCCGTACCTAATGTGGCCACAGCATATTGAATACCAAATTGTGCCAATCCCACCACATCCATATAGCCTTCAACCACTAAGAGTCGGTCAATGTGTCGACAAGATTGATACACTTCATACAATCCATAGAGCTCCGTTCCTTTATGAAAAAGGGGCGTTTCCGGTGAGTTTAAATATTTCGGCAGACTGGCATCTAAGACTCGCCCGCCAAAACCAATAACACGCCCTCGCCGATCTCGAATAGGAAACATAATACGATGACGAAAGCGGTCATAATAACCTCGCTCGCCCTGAATGATCATACCTGCCGTAAATAATTGCTGTTGTATTTCCGGAGAAGGCCCAAACGTTTTTATCAACTGATCCCAACTGTCTTTGGCATAACCGATGCCAAATTTTTTAGCGATTTCTGACGTGAGTCCGCGATTTTTTAAATACTGTTTTGCTTCGTTCGATGCCATTAATTGCTGCTGATAAAATTTAGCCGCTTTCTCCATTAGCTGATAAACCGATTCATCACGGGCTTTGTTTTCACCCTGCATTTCAGTGATAGGAACTTCCATGCCCACTTGCTTCGCCAATACCTCAATCGCATCAACAAAACCCAAATGCTCATAAGCCATTAAGAAGCCAATTGCATTACCGCTAACCCCACAACCAAAGCAATGATAAATTTGCTTGGCGGGACTAATGACAAAAGAAGGTGTTTTTTCTTGATGAAAAGGACAGGCCGCTTGATAGTTCGTGCCCGCTTTTTTAAGTGTGACGTATTTTTCAACGACAGAAACGATATCCGCTCTCGATAACAGTTCTTGAATAAATGATTGCGGGATTCGTTTTGACATAGATGATTGCTTCACCGTTTAGGCGTTTTTGTTTAAGTCATCCTGGGCGCAAGAACGATGCCCTTATTCAAAAAATTCCCGTCGTCCGTCTGGACCCTCTTAGGGGCGACCCGACAATCGGTAAAAAACATATCGCGATCTAGTTTAAATCTGATAGCAATTCTTTAATTTTCGTGCTGACAGCACCCATATCCGCACGACCTTGGAGCTGCGGTTTTAATAGCGTCATCACCTTACCCATGTCACGCACAGAAACCGCACTGGTTTCTTTAATCGCCTGCTTTATTAAAGCATTCACCTGTTCCATCGATAAAGGCTCTGGTAAATACGCTCTAACGATACTTAATTCGAAATTTTCTTTTGCAACCAAATCGTCTCGACCAGCCGCTTTAAATTGCTCCAACGCATCTTTACGTTGTTTGACGAATTTTTCTAAAATCGCTGTCGTCTGAGCGTCATCTAAAACGATGCGCTCATCCACTTCCTTTTGCTTGATTGCTGCAAGCAAAAAACGAATGACGTCCAATCGCTTTTGATCGCGAGCACGCATCGCTTCTTTCATGTCGTCCTGTAATTTCTGCTTGATAGAGACATCGGCCATTTTATCGTCTGACTCTTTCTCTTTCTTTTTGATTTTTAGCAACGCCACGCGCAGGGGCCATCACTTCTTTTGCTAATCTTTTCTGCAATCTTTTTTTAGCTTGCGCTTCTTGTCGTTTACGACGCCATTTTGGTTTTTCATAAAACTCATGTTGGCGAACAGTCGAAACAATACCGGCCTTTTCACAAATGCGTTTAAAGCGACGCATAGCGGTATCAAATGATTCATTTTCTTTGATGCGTACAACTGGCATTACGATATCACCTCTTCAATTATTGATCGTTAAGTCATTCGAGCCCGTCATTCTACTGTGAGCCTTTTTAAAAAGCAAAAACTTTTTAACGCGAATCCACTTCGCGCGCCGCATCAGATGAAAGCAGTTTTTTGAAAAATCTGATCAATTGTTCATGACTTTTTTATATACCGAGAGAATAATGCGGAAAATTTTTGGAAATTAACATGCGTGTATTAGGCATCGAAACATCCTGCGACGAAACCGGCATTGCGATTTACGATTCGGAAAGCGACAACGTCGTTCAAACGCTATTTAGCCAAATTGAATTACATGCGCCTTTCGGCGGCGTTGTTCCCGAGCTTGCTTCTCGCGATCATATTCGCAAAATCATTCCGCTTATTCGTGCAGCACTCGATAAAGCAGGCGTTTCCCCACAGTCGATTGACGGCATCGCCTACACCAAAGGTCCTGGACTGGCCGGTGCTTTATTGGTCGGCGCGACGATTGCCAAAACGTTAGGCTTTGCTTTGAACGTTCCTACGCTCGGCGTGCATCATTTAGAAGCCCACTTGCTAGCGCCTTTTTTGTCGACGGATAAACCGCAATTCCCCTTTCTTGTGCTGCTCGTTTCTGGTGGACACACGATGCTGATCGAAGCCAAAGCGCTGGGTCATTATCAAATTTTAGGCGATACACTCGACGATGCGGTCGGCGAAGCCTTCGATAAAGTCGCTAAATTATTGGGGCTACCTTATCCTGGCGGACCGGCCTTGGCTAAATTAGCCGAACAAGGCACGCCCAACCGATTTCACTTTCCGCGACCGATGATTGATCGACCCGATTTAAATTTCAGCTTTAGCGGCCTTAAAACGCATACGCTCGGCGTCTTTAAAAAAACGCATCCAGACGAACAAACTAAAGCCGATATCGCGCAGGCCTTTCAAGAAGCCGCTGTCGATGCGCTTGCGATTAAATGTGAGCGCGCGCTCAAAAAAACAGGCCTAAAGCAATTAGTGATCGCGGGCGGCGTGAGCGCCAATAAACGACTTCGAGAAAAGTTGGCTATCATCACAAAATCTTTAAAAGCTCAACTCTTCTTTCCACCCTTTGACCTATGCACCGATAACGGCGCGATGATTGCCTACACAGGTTATTTACGATTATCAAAAGGTGAGCACGATCCCGATTTAGCGATCCAGACGGTCGCTCGTTGGCCGATCGACACATTGCGATCAAATTATTCTCGAGATGAAATGGGAAGCAACAACTGAAAGTCAATCTTTAATGCCGCCGCTATTTTTTGCAAGGTTTTAACGCTTCCTTGGCGCAACTGATTTTCGATTTGATGCAAATACTGTCGAGAAACGCCTGCTTTTTTCGCCAACTGCGCTTGAGAAAACTTTCTAAATATTCTGAAAGCACGAATCGCATTTTCTCCCTTGGCAATCGATTGCAACAAATCGAATGGCAACGTCGTTTGATCTTGTTCTTGAAATTCCTTGACCGACGCGAGGTCTTCTTGGTCCTCTAATTGCTCCAACAGCGATTCATATTCCGCAAACGGCAATACCACAAACTCCGGCAAGTTATTTTTTGAGATAATCTGTGGGTGCATCTTCATGGATATAAACCTCTTTACGTTGACCTATTTTAATCACATAAATTGTCAGCGAATCATTGACAATTTCATAAATAATTCGCCAATCTCCTACACGCAATCGATAACAACCTTTCTCTCCTGTCAATAGCTTGATATTGTTGTTTCTCGCATAAGGATCTTGCGCCAATAGCTGCAGTCTAGAATCCATTTGACTCCTCACTGAAAAAGGCAGCCTCAAATAGATTTTAGCCGCTGCTGTTGACAACTCTATTTTGTACATTGGGATAAATATTAGCTCATAAAGAAAATATGTCAACGATTTGCTGACAGAGTGTTGAGATTCAGGCGCCCAAAAAGAGCGCCTCTACGACCTGATCAATACAGCTGCTGAATATCCGCTGTATTTTGACCGCCGCTGCTTGCGCTCGGCGAAACTTGCGCAGCGGTTGGTGCAGCGGCATTTGTCGGCGATGCGGGTTGACCACCATAATCCGCTGAAGAAACAGGCGTCAGTTCGGTCGGCACCGCATTTTTATCGAAAATTTCGGATATCGCGTTTTGGCTATTGGCGGGAGCTAAAAGCCCTGTTTTTTTATCAATGCGTAATGTCACAATGCCTGCCGGCACTGGAACATCCGCCTCCGGCTGTCCTTGTAAGGCTTGTTGCATAAAATCAGCCCACATCGGCACCGCTGAATTATAAGCATCTTCATGCAAAGATCGGGGTTGATCGTAGCCTATCCAAACGGTGGCGACTAAATTATGATTATAACCACTGAACCAAACATCCGTTTGCTTATTCGTTGTACCGGTTTTACCCGCAATATCATTACGATGCAAAGAAAGGGCTTTAATGCCGGTACCAAACCGAATAACGTCTTTTAATGTCGATGTAATCAAATAATCATTTTCTGGGGTAATCACGCGCGGCGCTGGATGCTTCGTATCATTCACCGCGATCGGCGTCGATCGATAAATCGTTTCTCCACGATGATCAACGATATGATCGATAAAATAAGGATGGACGCGATATCCGCCATTGGCAAACACTGCATAGCCTGTAACAAGCTGCAAAGGCGTTACCGTACCAGAACCCAATGCCATCGATAATGTTTGTGGCAATTGATTCGGGTCGAATCCAAATTGAATCACATAATTAATCGCATACGGAATCCCAATCAAATCGAGCAATCGAATCGATACTAAATTTCTTGATTTGGTTAAGGCTTCTCGTAATCGAGTCGGACCATAAAACTTTTTCGTGTCTTCCTGCGGTCGCCATAAATCTTCTTCGGAACCCGCATTAGCGATCGCGATCGGCGCATCATTGATCACGGTCGCCAAGGTAAATCCTTTGGCGAGCGCAGCTGAATAAATAAACGGCTTAAAGCCCGACCCCGGCTGACGTTCTGCCTGCACAATGCGATTAAATTTACTTTTATAATAATTAAATCCACCATTGAGCGCGAGAATCGCCCCATCATTCGGATTGAGTGCGACGAGTGCCGCTTCCACTTGCGGTACTTGCGTCAATACCCAAACATCATCCTGATTTTTAACGACACGCACCACATCGCCCACCGACACAATATCGGAAGCTCTCTGTGGAGCGGCGCCCACAAAATCTTGATCACCTTGCACTATGCGTTTTCGCGCCCAAGACAATCCCGACCAAGGAATGGTTACTGCCTGCCCCGTCTTTATTAAGACCTGAATCGATTGCTCTTGCACGGTGGTTACAACAGCCGGCCGCAATCCGTTGATCGTCGGAATTCGCTGCAAGGCCAATAACCATTCATTCTGGCCGAGCGCGCTTAAGGTTTGTTCAGGCCCGACGTAACCATGTCGATGATCGTATGCCTGCAAATCTTTTTGCAAAGCAAGATTTGCTGCCGCTTGCAAATTGCTATCGATCGTGGTGTAGACTTTCAATCCTTGGTCATACACATCATCACCATATTGCTGAATCAATAATTGCCTCGCCATTTCGGCAACATACGGCGCATGCGCTGGCATTTTCAACCCATGCACTTCTGCAATAACCGGCGTTTGCGTTGCTTGTAAATAGGTTTTACGGTCGATGAAATTCAAATCCAACATGCGCCGCAAGACATGATCTCGACGATCTTTTGCCGCTACCGGATTGGTGAGCGGATTTAACTTCGAGGGCGCCTGCGGCAATCCGGCGAGCATCGCCATTTCAGGCAGCGTCAATTGATCCAGCGATTTATCGTAATAAATACGGGCCGCAGCAGCAATACCATAAGCACGGCTGCCATAAAAATTTTGATTAAAATAAAGCTCCAAAATTTTATCTTTACTGAATTCATGATCGATTTTTAGCGCCAATAAGATTTCTTTTAATTTGCGGGTAAACGTTTTCTTCGGTGAAAGAAAGAAACTACGCGCCACTTGCATCGTAATCGTGCTGCCACCTTGCCATTTTTTCCCCGTCGTTATCAATACAATACTGGCTCTGACCAATCCAAAAAAATCGACGCCAGGATGCGAATAAAATCGCTGATCTTCTGTCGCAATGGTTGCTTCAATCAATTGCTTGGGCACCTGATCAAGCGAAACAGGAATACGTTGCACATCGCCAAACTCAGCCATCAACTGACCATCTCGCGTAAAAATTTGTAAAGGCACTTGTAAATGAATATTGCGCAGCTCAGACACGTTGGGCAATTCGAGCTCTAGCAAAAAAATACCGACAATCGCACAAATAACCGCAATCGTCGAAAGACCGATCGAGAAAACAAGGCATTCTCGACAGAATGTTTTAAATTTCATGATGATTTTTTATAGATGTAATAAAATGGCGCTCATTATAGACACTGGCGAACACATTTGCCAATGTGAAGTTGCACCTTGTGAAGTTGCGCCCACGAAAATTATGGTTCTATGTTGTTTTGAGTGGGTAAGACCGATCCAACCCAGCATCCTTTCTGATCGTTCAACGCTGCGCTCGCTCGTATTTTGAACCTTCAATCGTCATTCACTTTAACCTCACGAACCGTTATCATGTCTGCATTATTTTTATTGGGAAGCCCTATCATGTCCGACTACTTGATTCTGGTCGATGGGTCGTCATATTTGTATCGCGCGTATTACGCGCTACCGCCTTTGACGAATTCAAAAGGCCAACCCACCGGCGCGATTTATGGCGTGATCAACATGCTGCGTCGACTGATTCATGACCATCCCTCAACGCACATTGCCGTTGTCTTCGATGCGAAAGCCAAAACGTTTCGACATGAACTCTATGAGCATTACAAAGCGCATCGCCCAAAAATGCCCGAAGATTTACAAGCACAAGTCGAGCCCATTCATGAAATCATTCGCGCGATGGGGCTGCCACTCATCATGATCGAAGGTGTCGAAGCCGATGATGTGATCGGATCACTGGCTCATCAAGCGACACAACAAAAACTCGACACACTTATTTCGACCGGCGATAAAGATTTAGCACAATTGGTTAACGAACATATTACGCTCATCAACACGATGACGGGCAAACAATTAAACGAGCAAGGCGTCGAAGAAAAATTTGGTGTACCCCCGAAATTAATCGTCGATTATTTAACACTGGTCGGCGACACATCAGATAATATTCCCGGCGTTGAAAAAGTAGGGCCCAAAACAGCGGTGAAATGGCTGCAAACATATGGATCGCTCGACAATCTCATTGCACATGTCGATGAAATCAAAGGTGTCGTCGGTGAAAATCTACGGAAATTTTTGCCGCAACTCGAATGGGTCAAGGTATTAGCCACAATCAAAACAGATGTCGAATTAAATCTAACCATTGCTGATCTCACCATTCAATCGGCCAACACACAAAAATTGATCGAGCTATTTAAAGAATTAGAACTCAAAACCTGGCTTTCTGAACTGACACACGAATCACCGATCGATCCGCCCGCTGAAACTCAATCACAAAATCATTATCACACTGTTGTTTCACAAGACGATCTTGAAAAATTGATCACGCAGCTAAATGCAGCCGAACAGTTTTCAGTCGATACCGAAACCACAAGTTTAAGTTATATGGATGCAGAAATTGTCGGCATTTCTTTTTCGCTCACGCCGCACGAAGCCTTTTATATTCCGCTCGCGCACGATTATCCCGACGCGCCCAAGCAACTCGACCGACAATACGTATTGCAAAAACTTAAACCCCTGCTAGAAAATTCAACGATCAAAAAAATCGGCCAACACATTAAATATGACGCAGAAATTTTTGCAAATTATAGTATTCAATTGCAAGGCATCGCTTATGACACGATGTTGGAATCGTATGTGCTCGACAGTACGCTCACGCGTCATGATTTAGAATCGCTCGCACTCAAATATTTGCATTGGGAAAAAGCAGATTACGAAACAATCACTGGTAAAGGCGCCAAGCAAATTCCATTTAGCGCAGTCGACATCAAAACGGCAACAGATTATGCCGCCGCTGATGCCGACGCTGCTCTGCAATTACATGAATATTTTTATCCGAAAATAAAATCTGACAAAAAACTCCATCATATTTTTTCTGCCATCGAAATGCCGCTGGTTTCTGTGCTCGTTAAAATAGAAAGAACCGGTGTCTTGATTGATGCTAAAATACTTGAAAAACAGAGTGAAACGCTCGGCCATCGCATGCAAGAATTAGAAAAAGAAGCGTATCATCTTGCCGATGCGATGTTTAATTTGGATTCGCCCAAACAACTACAAGAAATTTTTTACGAAAAATTACACTTGCCGATTTTAAAAAAAACGCCGACAGGACAACCGTCAACAGCCGAACCAATTTTACAAGAATTAGCGCTCGACTATCCGTTGCCGCGCGTCATTTTAGAATATCGCACGTTAAGCAAATTAAAGTCGACCTATACCGATCAATTGCCAAAACAAATGAATGCGAAAACCGGCCGCGTACATACGTCTTATCATCAAGCGATTACGTCAACCGGACGATTGTCATCGACATCGCCCAATTTGCAAAACATTCCCATTCGCTCAAAAGAAGGGCGTCGCATTCGACAAGCGTTCATCGCGCCTGAGCATTATAAAATTTTGGCCGCCGATTATTCGCAAATTGAATTACGCATCATGGCGCATCTTTCAAAAGACCCCGGATTACTCGATGCGTTTTCCAAAGGGCTCGACATTCACAAAGCCACAGCGGCTGAAATTTTCGCAGTCGATTTAGATGAAGTGACACAAGATCAACGCCGCAAAGCAAAAGCCATCAATTTCGGCTTAATTTATGGCATGTCCGTGTTTGGTCTTGCGAAACAAATTGGCGTTGAACGTACCACCGCGCAAGTTTATATGGACGCTTATTTCACGAAATATCCAAACGTACTTGATTATATGAATCACACGCGAACCATGGCACACAAACAAGGTTATGTTGAAACATTATTCGGGCGACGATTATACGTGCCCGACATTCGATCAAAAAACATGATGCAACGAAAAGCCGCTGAACGCGCCGCAATCAATGCGCCGATGCAAGGCACCGCAGCGGATATTATTAAACTCGCCATGATTCAAATTGATGACTGGATCAATATGTCTGGCATGGATGTTAAAATGATTATGCAAGTGCACGATGAGCTTGTATTTGAAGTGGCTAAAAAAGATTTGAGCGAAGCAAAAAAATCGATCGAGCAACACATGGCAGATTCAGCTAAACTCTCTGTCCCACTCGTCGTCGATATTGGCATCGGCGACAATTGGGATGAAGCGCATTAAACTTCTCACGGGGAAACTCTTTACCCGCAAGAATCTAATTGATTCTTTTGCACTCGATGCCAGTAAAACATCATCTACAACGCAACATTACTGTTCGCGTCTCATTTACAAAAGCACTCCAAGAATCAACGCTCATCAAGACCTGCCGTTTATCTTCTTCTGATTTTTTTCCATAGGCCGCCTCAATAATAGGATGTTGAGCCCAATCTCGAATGCTTGACAGTCTTTTTCGAAATAATCGTTCGAAAAAAC
>MGXH01000021.1 GCA_001801305.1 Gammaproteobacteria bacterium GWE2_42_36 | reverse complement strand
TCATTAAAGCGAGGAGTCATTGCAATAAATAAATCGGATAGCTTGAGCTCCGATGCCGTAATGATCGTTGCTGCTTGATAACACGGCTCTCTCGCCTCATCATCAGGGGCATTTGATTCAATCAGCTGAATAGGGCATGACTCACGAGCGAGTACTGCCGGATATGACTGCTCTTGAATAGACACACCATCAAACGGGACGGAAATATCTGGCGCTAAAATAACCGTTAATTTCACCCCTAGCGCTTTAGCCGCTTGCAATAACTGCCCCCATTGGTTTTTACCCAACTCATGCGTCACAAAACAACGTAATTCTCTAGCGGGTGACATCGCCATCAAATATCCAGGCGCCATCTGAAGTGCGCCATTCACCACGCGATACTGCACAAACAATTGTTGACATGTTTTTTGATTAAGACAAAAAAACGGCGGATCACGAGAGATCACTTCCCCTTTTTTCATCCGAAAAAATTGAGCAGGCCCTATCCATTCTCGCCAAGGATAATCCTCTTGTGTTGTAACCGAAAATCCTTCTGGTCTTTTAACGGTCACGCCATGGCAATCAAAAGTTCCTCGCAATAAAAAAGATTCAAAAAAATCATTAAATTCACGGTCCTGCTTAGGGGGATTTCTAAGCACGATTGATTGATACCCCTCATCTATCGCACGCCATAGCGGCCCTTTGATAAAACTAAAAGACTGCCCATGAATCTCCCATCGACCTATCAACAAATTTTTCCAGTCAGGAGATTCGTATAGGTCAATCATATAAATAGGTTGTAATGATCCCACTGCTTGCCTACGCGTTTCAAGCTGGCAGGGTTTTACTTTAGCCTGTAACGCCGCTTTTTGCTCGACATCTAAATCAACTTCTGTCCGACTATCAAAACGCGATGAAAAATCAGCGCCTTCATAAGCCCCTTGTCGAGGCATAAACCCCACAACAATCACATTGTCTGGCAATGGAATATCATCAATTTTCCTGTGTCCATCAATCACGCTATTGTGCGCAACAAGCTCTTTTGGCGGAAACGAAGTCCAATCGATAAAAAGGTAGTAAGTCGTATCAGCATGCTGAGAAGCCTTCTGTATAAAAGCGTTTAATGCGCTCCTGTGCTCAGCAGGCGCATGATATTGCCCTTGCATGCCCGCATTAAGCAATAAAACGCCACGTCGACAAGACAGCGCCTCTTTTGCATTAACAAGATAAGTTGAAGCGGCCTGCGCATTTTCTAAATGCTGCTGTAAGACCAGTCGTGTTAAAGCAAGATCCTCGGATGAATCACAAACAAGCAGCTGACGCTTTTTCGTAGGATCAATCAGAGAATTACAAAAAGCCGGAATAGAAAATTCACCGCGTTTGACGATAGCTCCCTCTGCGCGCCTTGAGGCTTTTGCAGGCTCTGGATGTTGTGTGGCAACTGTGCCATCGCCCCCTTGTTCTTCAGACGGCGCTGCTTTTTCTTCAGGAGATTTCGCTTCTGGCTTTTTCTCCGCAGCTTTTGCAGAAGACTCCTCTGTCAGTTGTCGCGGCCGTGGCACTACCTCTGCCTCTGTTGACGAAATAAGCGGTGGAGGTTTCGACGCGGATGAAGCACCTTCTTGTGGATTCGGATTAAACGAAATACGCGGCGGCGCCCCACCCAAACAAATAGATAACCATGCAGCCTCCCCCTTTTTACGCACTTCAACAAAGGCATGAACTTCGCTATAAATGATACGCGCCTCATAAGGATATTTATTTTTTTCAAGCATATATTTAAAAACCGCAGCGCGATGACGACACACCCCTTTTTTTTCTCGATACATGCGTTCAAGCGGCGGCAAATTTTTAAATGCTTCATTTTCCATTTCGCCTGGTTCAAACGATCGACAATCGTGAATCAACCCATGTAAATCCGCGTCCAATCGAGCACGCTCTGTCTCACTTAATTTGTCAAAATTACAACAAGGCGGTTTTGCCAGTTTAAATTGAACAGAAACAACACCTGGCGATTTCCCCTCTTTTAACTTAACGTAATAAAGATTGCGTTGTGCTGAATAAAATAACTCGACAGGCGCAGAAACGCCATTTTGCATCGCAATCAAGTGAGTGATCTCTTCATGTGGAAATAGTGAAGGAAGTGCCGTATAGCCGGTGGCGCTCAACTGCAATTGAATCGAGGCCTCATGCGTAGCGCCCCTTGATGTCAGCTTACTTATATCACATTGCGTCAATTCTTCTCGAATTAAAGGGGATGCTGAAATTTCACCTGTTTGTGAATCTAGTTGATCGAAAACAGCTAATCGATAATAATTTGGCGGGGGATGATATAAACCCGTTTTAAGATCGCGGAAAATCCCTGTAGGAGAAGGCAATGCTGCGCCTTCCTCAGTCGAATCTTGCGTATACGAATCAATCGTATGTTTAGGCTGGTAATGTGATCCTTCCCACCCTGATGATCGCATCGCCCCACTACTCGATGAAGAAGCTGCAGAACTCGATGCCCCACTGCTCGATGAAGAAGCCTCAGCCTGATGCGTACCCATCGCCGAAGAAACCTCAAATAGCTGTGATGGGCGCTGGGAATTACCAGTAAAAATCTCTTTACATCGCGGATACCTACCTATCAATGTTTTATCCTCAACACAGCAGGCCTGTATGCTTAATAGTTCTAAAGAAGGAAACGATAAGCTGTTAAAATCAATCTCCGTTAAGTCAGTTTCTTGGATATATAAGGTTCGCAGGTTAGGCATCCGTTGCAGTAACTCTTGCAAACCCCTAGGCACCTTTGACTTCGGCCCATTTATGATCAGACTTCTGAGATGCTCGAACCGAACATTACTTAATTCAATGCCATCACCATACCACGCATTTTCACTTGTTATGTTTAATGAAATCAAGCTTGTTGCATGACTTAAAAAAGACCTCATCACATCGACATCAACTACTGCACACTTCATCGTCAATGATTCAAGCCGCGTAGCATGAACCCCGCTCAAAGCGCTACAGGGTACCCTTGTCAAGCTCGCTTTTTTTGCCTGACTTAAAAGATCGCTGAGCGCTGCGCCTGAAATCTCGCCTCCGATATTTATAGATTCGAGCTGATCAAGAGAAATACCGCCCAAATCAAGATCGTCGTAAATAGAACCTAACGTTAACGATTTCACATTGCTCGCTTGCTTTAAAAGATCGCTGAGCGCTGCGCCTGAAATCTCGCCTCCGATATTTATAGATTCGAGCTGATCAAGAGAAATACCGCCCAAATCAAGACCCCGGTAAATAGAGCCTGACGTTAACGATTTCACATGTCTCGCTCGCTTTAAAAGATTGCTGAGAACGCTGCCTAAAATCCCGCCTCTGATATTTATAGATTCGAGCTGATCAAGAGAACTACTGCCTAAATCAATATCGCCATAGACGTAAATAGAGCCTGACGTTAACGATTTCACATTTTTCGCACACTTTAAAAGATCGCTGAGAACTTCCCCTGAAATCTTGCCACCACTGATATTTATAGATTCGAGCTGATCAAGAGAAATATCGCCTAAATCAAGATGGCCATCGCCCTGAATAGAGCCTAACGTTAACGATTTCACATTGCTCGCTCGCTTTAAAAGATTACTGAGAACTGTGCCTAAAATCTCGCCTCCGATATTTATAGATTCGAGCTGATCAAGAGAAATACCGCCCAAATCAAGACCCCGGTAAATAGAGCCTGACGTTAACGATTTCACATGTCTCGCTCGCTTTAAAAGATTGCTGAGAACGCTGCCTAAAATCCCGCCTCTGATATTTATAGATTCGAGCTGATCAAGAGAACTACTGCCTAAATCAATATCGCCATAGACGTAAATAGAGCCTGACGTTAACGATTTCACATTTTTCGCACACTTTAAAAGATCGCTGAGAACTTCCCCTGAAATCTTGCCACCACTGATATTTATAGATTCGAGCTGATCAAGAGAAATATCGCCTAAATCAAGATGGCCATCGCCCTGAATAGAGCCTAACGTTAACGATTTCACATTGCTCGCTCGCTTTAAAAGATTACTGAGAACTGCGCCTAAAATATCGCCTCTGATATTTATAGATTCGAGCTGAGCAAAAGAAATGCCGCCAAAATCAAGATCACCGGCAACAGAGCATAACGTTAACGATTTCACATTGCTCGCTCGCTTTAAAAGATTACTGAGAACTGTGCCTAAAATATCGCCTCCGATATTTATAGATTCGAGCTGATCAAGAGAAATATCGCCTAACTGAAGGTCGCTCACACAGTAACTTAGAATCAATGACTTGAGTTGTGTCGCTTTTCGTAAGAAATCTTTGCTTGTCTCTCTTGTCTCTGCCGTTAAATCACTACCTGAAAAGCTTAAAGAGCCAAGCAAATCGTATATTTTTTCAGGAGTAGAGGTATCCGCACCAAGCTGATCAAATGGATAAGATCGTATTTTTTTAAAATCTAGCGTATCAACAGAATCAACTGCAAACTCAATGGATACGTGTTGAAATTTGTTTTTGAGTCTACGTAATCGCTCAAAAACCGTTTCATTTAAATCCTCTAAAAAAAACCTAATGCGTTCTAATGCAAAATAAGAATGTGGCAAATCTTCTTCTAATAAGTAATTAAAAGCCTCATCGTTCAATGCGCTAAAATTAAATTTTTTTGAGGAAAACACCTCTCCTTGCCGTACTAAATCAGACAGGTAATCTACAATGCATAGCTGATCGAAAGAAACCTGTCGTTTCACCCAGGCTGCATCTGTGATTTGCTTATGCAATGGTAATGAGCGCAAACCAAGGGAGTCTATCTCTAAGCAAGGATTATCATACCTCTGCCTAGCTGTAGCTATATCTGAGATAAGGGGAGAAAACACGACCACTTTTTTCTTCAATCTGTGAGGTGACTCTTTGACCGCTTCAAAACACTCCGAATGTCCGTCAACGAGGCGATCAACGCAAAGCGTCCCGGCTGAAGGCTCAGCCGAAAACGTCTTAACCACACTTGGTTCTTCGTAGAATAAAACAGGCTGCCATTTTTCTTTAGCTAAACGCAACATTTAACACGCTTTTAATCCTGAAATTAACCGCTCAATTTATTAATTCAAATTATAGCATCGTTTTCGAGACAAGATTGCAAAAAAACATATTATCGAACATACGCCTATTGATAGTTTCTGTAACCACGTGACGCTAGACTATTTCCATTATCGCGAAGAAAATCATAATTATATTCGTTCAACAAAAAACCTACCTAAAGAAGATACCCCGTTTTCATCCTGCAAAACAAATAGCAATGCTGTTTTTTCCCAGCGCCAGTAGTATTATTAGCGGATGCATTCGTTTCAAAAATAACTAAAAAAGAAAGCTTGCAGCAATAGATTTAATTATTTCAGGAGATAAAAAAACATGTTCTCATCAAAAAAAACGCTCACTTTCAAGCAGATGATTAATTTAAATTTGGGTACATTTGGTATCTTATTTGCCTGGCAGTTATTACTGGCTAATATGAGTGGGATTTACGCGTTTTTTGGAGCTCAAGAAAGCGATCTAGGTTATTTGTGGTTGATTCCTTCAATATTAGGGTTGGTTGCCCCATTACTGATTGGGTATTTGAGCGACAAAACTCATACGAGCTTTGGAAAGCGATTACCTTATATTTTTTTCGGATCGCTAGTCGCTGCCATTTTTATTTTGGTGCTACCCAACTCTCCTTCGCTTAAATTCTCTATACTGTTTTTCTGTATTTTTACCGCCGCTATCAATGCTGCGTTGCAACCATTCCGCGCGCTCATTGCAGATATCATACCGGAACAAGAACACACCAAGGCTTATGCAACTCAAGCAGTATTGATAGGAATAGGAGCGGCTTTTTCATCTGCTCTCCCGTGGTTATTGCTTCATATTTTTAAAAACGGGGCTTCGACAACTGCTGGCATTCCCTTTGAGATTAAACTGGCATTTTACATAGGCGCTGTGACTTTGATGATAACGGTCGGCTGGACAACGTTGAAGACAAGGCAGTATTTACCCAAACAATCGGGTCGTTTAAAGGGACGCTTATTTCATATGCCGTCAATAGGACTGAAGAAAATCACATCATCCTTCATGTTAATTCCTAAAGTCATGTTACAAGTCTCTGTCGTTCAGTTTTTTACTTGGTTGGGCACATTTTGCTTTATCGTCTATTTTACACCAGCAATTGAGCAGAGTATTTACCATCTGCCAGTAGCAATAAATCCAGGCTTATCGAATGCCCTCTCTCATCAGCTGCTTGAAAAAAGTGTTGTGCTCAACGGGCTCGCTTGCGCCGTTTATATGACGATCAATATCATTTACGCGTACTGCATCCCATTCTTGTCGAAGAAAATCACCCGAAAAGTTGTGCATATTATTTCGCTAATGATTGGCGGCGCATCGCTAATCAGCCTTTTGTTCATTCATCAAGCAGCCGTTTTGCTTGTTGCAATGATTGGGTTTGGAATCGCTTGGGCAAGTTTTAATTGTATTCCTTTTGCCATGATTGCTAATGCTCTGCCTGCTGAAGGTTTGGGTGTTTATATGGGATTGTTCAATGTTTCTATTTGCTTGCCTCAGATTTTCGTCAGTTTTTTTGCTGGCTATATCTTACGAACATTATTAAAAGGCGACGCTGTTATTTTATTGGTTTTAGCGGGCATTTCTATGATTATTGCGGCTTTATTGACAATCCCTATACGAGATAAATCAGTGAAGGAAATAGTTTAGCGTCATAATGGCCGGGCAAAAATAAAGTTATCTCCTTTTCCACGGTTTCCATTGCTGGATGAGCTCGGATTGCCTCAGGCGTTCTTCTAACGCCCAGTGTCTCATTTTCCTTCTCCTCGATTAATAATTCGTTTGCAGATTTTTTATTTTTTTCAGAAGTCGGTTGGTCATTGTTGCCTTGCTGCATGAATTGGGCGCCCACAAAAGGCGCCTCGAACTCATCACACAGTTTAAACACTATTCTTGGCCTTGTTTTTTTAAATTTTCCCCGGATTCGGATCAATCAATTGATAGTGAATACTGAGAACAAGCTAATACATTGGTTTTCATCAAGAAAGAAATACCCTATACTTTCTAATCTTGACACAATATTTTTTATAAAAAACCCGAGATGAACTTTATGGCCTCCATGCGACAATATACCGGCAAGCAATTACTCACCTTCATCCGCAACGGGCGTTATGCGCACGCAGGAGAAGAAGAAGCTATCACGATGATGATGGATCAATTTAAAAAATCGCCCGATCAAATGATTTTAGATGTCGGATGCGGTTTAGGAGGAACGGCTCACTTTATTCAGCAAAATGGATGGGGACAAGTCACGGGCTTGGATATCGAAAACAATTCGATCCAAGATGCGAAAAAACATTATCCTCACATGAATTTTCTCACGGCTGACGTCCATCAAATATCAGAAATATTCAAAAACACTTTTGATATTATTTGCCTTTTTAATGCTTTCTATTCTTTTCGCGAGCAAAATAAAGCCTTATCCGCTTTAGCGATTACTGCAAAGCCGCAGGCCAATCTGGCCATCTTTGATTATCTGGATCTTTGTGAGTCGTATAAAAATCCTCTTTTTTGCGACGGGAAAGATGCAATGCCATTCATCCCTATTCGGCTCGATACGATAGAGTCTATGTTATTCAACGCGGGCTGGAAATTGCTCGATACCCTCGTCATCAATGAGCAATATAAAATATGGTATACAAATTTAGTCATGAAGCTTACAAGCAAAAAAGAAGAAGCCATCAAACAATTTGGACAAGCCATTTATGACCAAGCAAGTGATACCTACCATAAACTATTAAATGCGATCATTAAAAAAGAGCTCGGGGGCGTCATTATCTACGCGACTAAATTATAATCCGATTTTTAGCATAAACCGAATTTGCTATAATTGAACACTACCGATACAACAAAAGGCCTCTGATATGAAAGCATCTATCGCTGAAAAAAAATTACTCCACTATGTCGGCAAAGCGATTGCCGATTTCAACATGATTCAAACGGGCGATCGCGTGTTGGTTTGCGTCTCCGGTGGAAAAGATTCTTATACGCTATTAAAAATACTACATTTGCTACAACAACGAACCCATAATAAATTCACGGTTACAGCGCTTACGGTGAATCAATCACAACCTGGCTGGAACGATACGCGATTACGCGAATGGTTCGAGCACAGTAAAATTCCTTTCGAAATTATTGAACGCGACACTTTCTCCATCGTAATGGACAAAGTCAAACCGGGGAAAACATATTGTTCGCTCTGTTCGCGTTTGCGTCGAGGTGTAATTTATACGTATGCGAAACAACATGACTTCAAAAAAATTGCGTTAGGGCATCACCGCGATGATTTGATTGAATCCCTCTTGATGTCCATCTTATACAGTGGTGAAATACGCTCTCAACCACCCAAGTTATTAACCAATGATCGTCGACACATTGTCATTCGCCCACTCGCCTACTGCCAGGAAAAAGACGTTGAAAAATACGCACTCGAACAAAATTTCCCGATTATCCCCTGCGGTTTGTGTAGCAATCAAAAAAACTCCATGCGCAAAAGCGTTAAAAATTTAATTAAGCAATTAGCGGTTGAAAATCCTAAAATTCCCAGTAACATGTTGCACGCATTACAAGGTGTTCGGAAAAGTCAGCTGATGGATCACGAGTTATGGAACTTCAAAAATCTTGAAGATTCACTCATTCAGACAACCGAATAAAACACCGTCTCGCTTCTTTGCCATCCCGCAGCTGCTGGATCCAGTACGTTAACCATCCCCGCTGATGCAGGAATTCAAAAAAAATATCAGTCGCGCAAATTCGCTCTTCTGTTTATTGATCCGAGAATAGATCTTTCTCCCGATCATAATACGTCCAAGAAATTTCCTGCCAGTCCGTATTTCTCAATAAATAAAACCGCTGCCCATCAAAAAATAACGAACCCTGGTTACTGGTAATCACATGAACCACACAATCATTGATTTGTTGATCATGGTATAATGTGACAGTTTCTTCCTGAAGCGCGGGATGTCCACTCGCTTTAGCCGCTTTACAAGCAGCAATTTGTGATTGCCAGCTAATAATATTTCTTTTCGCTGCTCTTTGGCCATAATGATTGGCGAAAAAAATAGATCCAATAATGAAAAAGACAAAGACGAAAATGGTTATAAAATGCGGGAAAGTTTTATGCGCCACGCGGTGAGATTTCGTGGTTAAAATCAAAGAAAACGTTTTTTGCATCATTGCTCGAATAAAACTCACGTATTTTTTAGACCAAAAATGATATTTCGCGCCCAATCGAAATAAAACTAGCAATAACAACTCCAGCATCGGGAAAATAAATAACAGCGCAACAATCAGTAGCAATAATGGTAAAAAATGTTTAATGGTATTAAGAACAATAAAAAACCCATACAACAATCCCAACTGCCAATTCAATGAAAAAAAAGACCAATCAGTAAACGCATGAATCGCTGTGAGCCAACCATAAAAGCTCAACGATCCAATAAAGTAGAAATAGGCGGCGACGAGTGGAATGACAATGGGGAGGGAAAGTAAAAAATATCCTTCTTTGCGTTTGCGCGGCTTCTTCGATAATTCATCATCCATATACAATTTCCTTTTGAAACAGTTTTAATCGATTGAAAAAATTGTATCAGGCAGAAAAATAAAAACCAGTTTTTTTAGCGCATTAAATTTAAAGTAGAGGCTTAAAATAAATTGTTTTTAGATTGTTTGGAAGGATTCAAAAAAATCGAGCGTGAAAAAAACACGCTCGACAAAAGGATTGACAGACTATTTCTTTTTAACTATTTTCTTTGGCGCTGCTTTTTTCACAACTTTCTTTATGGTTGTTTTTTTAGCGGCCATTTTCTTTGTTGTACATGAGCATCCACACGCACATGGTTTTTTCTTCGCCACAACTGCTTTTTTTGGCGCTACCTTTTTCACGACTTTTTTCGCGGCGGTTTTTTTCACCGTAGGCATAAACTATCTCCTATTTAAGTTAAACCCATATGTAAAATAACATCCTTTTATCACTTGCACAAATATTTTTATTAACCTTGCTGCACTCTCTTAAAAGAGTTTTCAAAACGCTTTTTAATCGCCATCAATGAAAAATATAAAACAAATAGCTTTCAGTTATTATTTGACTCTATAAATAAACATCTCAATAATTAAATTATTACTAATTAATCCAAGCGAATTTATTTTATGACCATTCGATATGTTGAAATTCAAGTAAAATCCATTATTACACCCTCTAAATTGCCGCAATCAACTTATGTCATCAATCCGTATATGGGCTGCTCACATGCTTGTCGATATTGCTATGCGAAATTCATGAAACGATTTTCAAATCACGTCGAAGCCTGGGGTGATTTTGTGGATATAAAAATCAATGCGCTAGATGTGATGCCAAAAAATCAACAAAAATACGAAAATCAATCGATCACGATTGGCTCAGTCACTGATCCTTATCAGCCGATCGAAGCACGTTATGAACTCACTCGAAAAATCTTAATGCATTTACAAGCATCAAAAGCGGAATTTTATTTAATCACCAAATCACCACTCATCGTGCGCGATATCGATTTATTGAAACAGTTTACCAATATGACGGTCCTCCTGTCTGCCGGTTTTCATGATGACGTCACACGGAAACTATTTGAACCTCGCACCGCACCAATCGATGCTCGTCTTGATGCCGCCAAACAATTAGCGCGACACGGCATTAAAACGATTTTATTCATTTCCCCTATTTTCCCCGAACTCACCGATTGGAAAAACTTAATCGAACGAAGCAAAGATTTTTGTCACGCTTTTTGGTTTGAAAACTTGAATCTTTATCCTTCCCTGCGCAATAGCGTTTTTAACGCGCTCGGTAAAATCGATAAATCTCTGATTAAGAACTACATTGATATTTATTCAGCTGGAAATACTTATTGGGAGCAAGTTAAAGCAGAGATAGAACAGGCATGTCAAAAACAGCGGGTGGCTTATGAGGTATGTTTTCACTCATTAAAATAGTGGTGGGCCGCCTGCGAATCGAACGCAGGACCAACAGGTTAAAAGCCTGCTGCTCTACCGACTGAGCTAGCGACCCGTACGAAATGAGGAGGCAATGATATCGGTTTTAAAAAAAATATCAACTGAGAAATACGAACTCACATTATTTTTTTCAGAACAGCGTGTAATTTCTCGAAAATGTTGATTGAGCACCCATAACGGGCGTTTCTACGACTCTCGAAAAATGGCATTGAGCTCTTCGTCCCCACCGCGAGAATGACAAATCACTTGTCATTCTGCGATTTAATGAGAAATCTCAATTACTTAAATAAAAAGCTGATCGAACCATGCTTCATCGAAGTATAAATCCGATAGAATGATTTTAAATTCAACATACCTTCAAAAAATTTGAAACAAAAAATACGGCGTGAAAAATTTGACTTGAGATCAGGTTTAGTGAATCCAGCCAAAAGGGGATTCTTAACTCTAAATCGATCAAAAGCATGCACTGAAGCAACCATGATACTTATTCCTCCATGAAAATAAACAAAGATGTTCACAAACATACTAGCCTAAAACAGAAAAAAGTGAACATTTTTTACGCAAGTGACTGTTTCAAGAAAAAAAATTTTATAGCCGGATCAGCTGCTCGATAATGAATAGTGATTCTACGATTTCAAAAAACAGGTTTATCTTGATCATCCGATGCCTATTTTTTCTTAAAAAAATAGGCATCGAGCAGCCTGCTCTACTATCGTTTACTTGAGAACGCGCGACAACTGCGATTGTAATTGTTGAACCTCATCCTTTAACTCCAATATTAAAGCAACTGCAACCCAATTCAAATCCAAATCGCGATGCAATCGTTTTGCTCTTTTACAACGTTCAATATCATTGATAGTAAAACACCATAGAGTTTGTTGTGCAGTACAATTTTCGGGCACTAAAATACCCTGTTCTATTAACTCTTGTATTTCCTCGAGTTCACTATCACAAATCGCACAAAATTCCATTACTGAAAAACATGACGATTCGCTTTCAATCGACAAGCATGCATTGAATTCACGTTCCATCATCGTTGGCTCCTATGCAAAATGTTCTCGAGGATTAAATGGCATCACCCGAGCCAATTCTTCAAATAATTGTCGCTCTATGTCTGTTTTTGGATAAGGCACTTTAATTTCAAAAGTCACATATTGATCGCCTACTTTCGTTTTGCTGGGTAAGCCTCTGCCTTTAAGCCGCAACTTCTGGCCCGATTGGGTACCTGCTGGCACTGATAATTCGACAGACCCTCCTAATGTGGGAATCATAATTTTTGCACCCAATGCGGCTTCTGAGGGCGTAATCGGCACTGTCAAATAAATGTCTTTTTGATCAATTTTAAAATAAGCATGCGGTTTGAGGTGGATTTCTAAATACAAATCGCCTGCCGGCGCATCGCCATACCCTTCACCGCCTTGACCGGCTAAACGAATTTGCTGTCCTTGCATGACGCCCGCCGGAATTTTAACACGTAAATTTTTGCCCTGATTCAACGTGATGGTTTGATCAGCCCCTCGATAAGCTTCTTCTAAAGCAATCGTAATGATGGCTGAATAATCTTGGCCTCGATGTTTTGCGGGTTGTGACGATTGTCCTCCAAACCCATGATTACGCCCAAATAGGGATGAAAAAAAATCGCTAAAGGTGCTCTGATTAAACTGATCAAAATCCCCTTCCTGGTGAAATTGAAATCCCGTTTGATTTTCCCAGTCGGGCGGCGGTTGGTTAAAATGTTGGCCCTCTTTCCAATTTGCACCCAACTGATCATAAGCCGCGCGTTTTTTATCGTCCTTTAAAACCTCATACGCTTCTTGCACTTCTTGAAATTTTTCTTTAGCATTTTTTTCTTTGCTAACATCCGGGTGATATTTTCGTGCTAATTTTCGATAGGATTTTTTGATCTCGTCAGGCGTTGCCGTTCGCGAAATTTTTAATATTTTATAATAATCTTTGAATTCCATGCGAAAAAAAATTCCTATTCTTGATCAACCCTATTAAGACATGTCACGATCTCAATGATGCAAAAACGTTCAGATTTTGGATGATTTTTGACGAAAATGGCCAAAAGATGAACGTTCCCGTATCATGCCCAATTACTTTTTAATTCGCACGACTAAAACATCACACGGCGCACTATTCAAGACCGCATTAGCCGTCGATCCCAGTAAAAGAGCCCATCCCTGCCGGCCATGGCTACCGAGTACAATTAAATCGACTTTTAATTCTTCGGCCAAACGATTGATTTCGACCTTGGTAGGACCCAAGCCGATATGCTGATTTTCCGGCGAAATGTGATAAGTTTTTCCGATATGAGCCAATTGTTTTTTTGATTCATCAACCAGTTGAATTTCAATATCAGAAGATGCAATAAACGCATAGCCATAACCCGGCAACGGCTCGACCACATGCGTGACACTCAATTTAGCGCCCATTTGTTTTGCTAATTCCTGAGCCTTTTTCATCACCAGGCCCGAATCATCAGAAAAGTCCGTCGCCACTAAAATGTGATGGTATTTCATCACTCACCTCCGTTTTAAATGATTACACTCGACGCCTTTTAAATTTTAATCCTTCTTTATCTGATGTCACGATAATTTCATCGCCTGCTCTAAATTTGCCTTGCAGTATTTCTTGCGCCAGCGGATTCTCTAAACTTTGCTGAATCGCTCTCTTCAACGGTCTTGCGCCATAAACAGGGTCATAGCCAACAGCGGATAAGTACGTTAACGCGGCATCATCCAATATTAACTGAATATCTTTTTCCACTAGCCGTTTCGCTAAATAAGCGATCTGAATACTCGCAATTTGTTTGATTTGCTCTTTAGCCAACCCATGAAACACAACGGTCTCATCAATCCGATTAACAAATTCAGGACGAAAATGTTGCGCGACAATAGTCATGACGGCCGTTTTCATTTTATCGTAAGGCTCATTCGCCATTTCTTGAATTTGCTGCGATCCTAAATTAGACGTCATCACAATCACAGTATTTCGAAAATCAACGGTATGACCTTGGCCATCGGTTAATCGGCCATCATCTAATACTTGCAACAAGATATTAAAAACATCTTGATGTGCCTTCTCGACTTCATCCAATAAAATTAACGCATAAGGACGACGACGAACCGCTTCTGTTAAGTAACCTCCCTCTTCATAACCCACATAACCAGGCGGTGCGCCAATCAATCGAGCAACGGAATGTTTCTCCATAAATTCAGACATATCAATACGAATCATGGCTTCTTGCGTATCAAATAAAAATTCAGCCAGCGCTTTACATAATTCTGTTTTACCAACCCCTGTCGGACCTAAAAATAAAAAGGATCCCATCGGACGATTTGGATCTGAAAGTCCAGCGCGTGATCGCCTGATCGCATTGGAAACCGCTTCAACGGCTTCGTTTTGCCCTACCACACGTTTATGCAAGAAAGATTCCATCTCAAGCAATTTTTGTTTTTCGCCTTCGAGCAACTTCGAAATCGGAATACCTGTCCAGCGCGAAACCACTTCAGCCACTTCTTCTTCAGTCACTTTATCACGCACTAACGTCGTTTCTTTCGTTTTGACATCCGACAAACTGGCTAATCGTTTTTCCAATTCCGGAATACGTCCATATTGCAACTCGGACATGCGTGTTAAATCGCCCGACCGTCTCGCCGATTCTAAATCTAATCGCGCGCGCTCTAAATCTTCTTTGATTTTCTGACTGCCTTGCAACATCGATTTTTCGCTTTTCCAGATTTCGTCGAAATCGCTGTATTCTTTTTCTGCTTTATCAATTTGCGATTCCAAATCTGCTAATCGTTTTAATGACGCTTCATCGGTTTCTTTTTTAAGCGCTTCCCGCTCGATTTTTAATTGAATCAATCGACGATCGAGTTTATCCATCACTTCTGGTTTTGAATCAATTTCCATGCGAATCCGACTGCCCGCTTCATCGATCAAATCAATCGCTTTATCGGGTAATTTTCGATCGGCAATATAGCGCTTCGACAAAGTCGCTGCAGCGACAATGGCATTATCGGTAATTTCAACGCCATGATGTAATTCGTAGCGTTCTTTTAATCCCCGTAAAATCGCAATGGCATCTTCAACCGACGGCTCATCAACCAAAATCTTTTGAAAACGGCGCTCGAGCGCGGCATCTTTTTCGATATATTTTTTATATTCGTCGAGCGTTGTCGATCCAATACAATGCAATTCTCCACGCGCCAAAGCGGGCTTTAACATATTTCCCGCATCCATTGCACCTTCCGCTTTGCCCGCACCAACCATCGTATGAATTTCATCGATAAATAAAATCACACGCCCTTCTTGTTTGCCTAAATCTTTTAAAACCGATTTCAAACGTTCTTCAAATTCGCCGCGAAATTTTGCGCCGGCAATGAGCGAACCCATATCGAGCGCCAAAATGCGCTTATCTTTTAATCCTTCGGGGACTTCGTGATTGATGATGCGTTGCGCTAATCCTTCGACAATTGCTGTTTTGCCTACGCCCGGATCACCAATCAACACCGGATTATTTTTCGTGCGGCGAGAAAGCACTTGAATGACTCGACGAATAACATCATCGCGTCCAATCACCGGATCCAATTTCCCTTGCTCAGCACGCGCTGTCAAATCGATCGTATACTTCTCAAGCGATTGTCGATTTTCTTCGGCATTAGCATCACCAACCGTTTCGCCGCTGCGCATGGCCATGATTGCAGTTTCCAGCGCTTTAGCTGATGCGCCACAATCTTTCAGTAATTGCGCTAAAACCCCTTTTTCTTCGAGTGCTGCCAAGACAAACCATTCGCTCGAAATAAATTTATCATTATGTTTTTGCGCGAGTTTATCGGTTAAATTTAATAATCGATTTAAATCATTCGAAATATGTACATCGCCGGCATCACCGCCCTGCACAGTCGGCAAGCGACGAATTTCTTCGTCGAGTTTCGCACGCAATTTGGGCAAATTCACATGCGCCTGAGTTAAAAGTCCAGCAACGCCACCACCTTCTTGATCAATGAGCGCTTTTAATACATGAACCGGCTCGATCATGGATTGATCGCGACCGAGCGCCAATGATTGCGCTTCTGACAGCGCCGCCTGAAATTTCGTGGTTAATTTATCAAATCGCATAAGTAATCCTCCCTGTCATTAATATGAGTACATTCTGAGTGAATTCAAGCCATGATTCGCATTCAACCAATATCCCCTTTGTTGCGATATAGTTTGCGACAAATAAGCAACCCATGTCAACCTTGACTCATGAATAACACAATGCAACAATTCCGCGCAATTTTAAAGGATCAATACGATATATGAATCATTCAGCTGAAATAAAACCTCTCATCGAAACAGTGATCGAAAGTTTAAATCACGAAGGCCGCGGTGTCGCACACATCAATGGCAAAGTCGTTTTTATTCACAATGCACTACCCGGTGAAACCGTTCGCTTCCGATACATCAAAAAACACCGCGCGCACGATGAAGCGGTTGCCGAAGAAATCATCACACCCTCTGCTGATCGTGTCATGTCGTTGTGTCCGCATTATAATCGCTGTGGCGGCTGCAGCTTGCAGCATCTTTCCGCTGACGCACAAATCGCACATAAACAAGCGATGTTACTTGAACAACTCAAACACTTTGGCGAAGTGGTCCCAAAAGAAATGATCCCACCCTTAACAGGCCCGATCACTGGCTATCGACATAAAGCGCGATTAGGCGTGCATTTTACGCCCAAAAAAAATATGCTCTATGTCGGCTTTCGAGAAAAAAATGGTCGGTATATTGCTGACATTGAAACCTGCTCAAATTTACATCCATCGATCGGCCAGAAAATTAACACATTACGTGATTTTTTATTTACTTTCGAACATCGAGAAACCATTCCACAAATTGAAGTCGCTATCGGTGATGATCAAACAGCTTTAGTGATTCGGCATCTTGAACCGTTATCGCCTCAAGAAATAGATCAATTACGCGAATTTGCTCAGCGCGAATCTTTTGAAATTTATTTACAACCCAAAAAAATGGATAGTGTTTATAAATTATGGCCCGAAGATAAAATCGAGCGATTGCACTATGCTCTCCCCGATCATCAGATTGACATGCAATTTCACCCGTGTGATTTCACTCAGGTCAATCCCGCCATCAATCGTCAAATGGTCACGCAAGCGATTGAGTGGCTCAAGCTACAATCCACCGATACTGTTTTAGACTTATTTTGTGGCTTGGGCAATTTTACGTTGGCAATGAGTCGATATGCGAAAGAAATCGTCGGCGTCGAGGTCGATGAACTGATGATTGCGCGTGGTCAGGAAAATGCAAAAAACAACCAATGCAATAACGTGAATTTTTACGCGGCCAATTTATTTGAACCGAATACAACAGCATCCTGGTTTAAAAAACCGTACAACAAAATATTACTCGACCCACCCCGCTCAGGCGCACAAGAAATTATCCAATTATTTCCAACATGGCCCATCGAAAAAATTGTCTATGTTTCCTGCAATCCCGCGACTTTTGCGCGCGACGCCGGCATCTTAGTCAATCAACAAAAATTTAAATTAATGAAGCTCGGCATGATGGATATGTTTCCGCATACAACACATGTCGAAGTCATGGGATTGTTTGTTAGAAGATGAACAGAAAAACAAGTCGCAGAATGGCTAAAAATCAAGCATGATATCAGCGATTGATTAAACAAAAAGGATCGAGATCATGGTCCACACACGATTGCCCATTCCCTGCCGAGAAGATGGTTCGGTCGATATAGAACAATGGATGACACAACTTGATTTATCGAATGAATCGCATACGCTCATCAAACAGGCCTGCGAACTGGCTCAAGTCACCGGCGAAGATCGTCATATCACAGCCGACAGCAATTGTTTTCTACAGGGATTAGAACTCGCAGAAATCCTGGCTGAACTAAATTTAGATGCTGATACGATTGCCGCCGGCATTGTCTATAGTGCGTTCCGACATACGGATTTAACCCAGGATGACATCAAACAAACATTGGGCAAAGAAGTCGCTAAATTAGTCGAAGGGTTACAACAGGCGGATAATTTGCACGCTCTTTTACAACCCCATGCAAAAAGCAACCCACAACAAATCGATAATGCTCGCAAGATGATTCTCGCTATGGCGAGCGATATGCGCATTGTCGCAGCTCGTCTGGCTGCTCACTTGTGTTTATTGCGTCAAGTCAAAAACAGCTCGGATAAAACACGCCGACAACAAGCCGCCAAAGAAGCGATCGATATTTTCGCGCCCTTAGCAAATCGACTCGGATTGTATTATATCAAATGGGAACTCGAAGATCTGGCATTTTCAATTACCAATCCCGATGAATATAAAGCGATTGCTAAACAATTAGACGAACGACGCGTTGATCGTGAAAAACGCGTTGATCACATTGTCGACACATTAAAACAAATCGCAAAAACAGCCCATGTTACTGCGGACATTTACGGTCGCGCTAAACATATCTACAGCATCAAACGCAAAATGGATAAAAAACATCTCCCTTTTGATGAGATTTATGATGCAATTGCTGTGCGTGTTTTGGTCGACCAAGTCGAAGATTGTTATAAAATGTTAAGTTTTGTGCATGACACCTGGGAACCGATTCATCGCGAATTTGACGATTACATTGCAACCCCAAAACCGAATGGTTATCAATCCATTCATACGGCAGTGTTCGATGAGGACCGCAAAAAATTCGAAGTGCAAATTCGCACGCATGCGATGCACGAAGCAGCCGAACTCGGTGTTGCGGCCCATTGGAAATATAAAGAAGGGGCAACGAAATCAGCGGATGAAAATAAAATCGCTTGTTTACGACAAATTTTAGAATGGCATCGAGAATTGACTGATGATGATTCTTTTTCGGCAGAACTCGAGCAAAATCTTTTCCAAGATCGCGTGTATATATTCACGCCGCAACATGACATCATCGATTTACCGACCGGCTCAACACCTTTAGATTTTGCTTATCATGTGCATTCGCAAATCGGACATCATTGTCAAGGCGCCAAAGTCAGTGGGAAAATGGTGCCACTTAATTACACCCTCAAAACCGGGGACCAAGTTGAAATATTGACCGCAACGAAAGCCTCGCCCAGCCGTGATTGGCTCAGTCTACAACGTGCTTATCTCAAAACGTCGAGCGCGCGCGCAAAGGTCTTGCAATGGTTTAAACAGCATGACCACGAAACCCAGTCGATTGAAGGAAAATTATTACTCGAGCGAGAGCTCAGAAAAAATAATGTGAGTCACATCAATATTAACGATCTCGCCGCGAATGCCGGCTTCAAAACGCTCGAAGCATTTTATATTGCGTTAGGTGCTGGACATTTGCGCTTTGCTCAAATCGCCCCGCTCATTTTAGATAAAGTAGAAAAAACTACCGAATCTAAACCGATAGAAATAATCATGCCCGTAACGCTCCCTAAAGCGCATAAACGCGATGGAATCAATATCCAAGGAATAGACCATCTCTTATTTAAACTCGCCAAATGTTGCAAACCTATTCCAGGTGATGACATCATCGGTTATTTAACACGTACGCAAGGTATCACCATTCATCGAACTGCTTGCAAAAATATTCAAGCAACGGAGACTTCAGAAGTTGAACGACTAACCGAAGCGAGCTGGAATCAGGTAGAACGTAGTCAAAATTATCCGGCCGATATTGAAATTACTGCGTACTATCAACCTGAATTAACACACCATATTGCAACGCTTTTACTCAACGAAAAAGTGCCTATTATGCAGTTATGTTCGATGAATCAAAAACATTCGACGTTATTTAAAATCATGCTCACAATCGGCGTGCCACATCGGGATAATTTAGATCGTATCATAAAAAAATTGTCCCAATTTTCAGCGGTGAGCTCAGTGAGGAGAATCTAATTTAACCTGAGTTCTGAATAACGGAAGACAAGCCCGCGATTGGATTGGCCTTATTGTTTTCACGCATGAATCGGGCTTTGTCATCCCAGCGAGATAGCAGCACACAAAAGACTCAAAACCCTTGCGAAAAAGCTTATATTTCTCGTTTTATTCTGTATAATCGCGTTTTGTTCTAATCACTTCAGGAAACTTTATGTCGAAAGATGATCATATAGAAATGAATGGTGTTGTAACGGATACATTGCCAAACACAATGTTTCGCGTACAACTCGATAATGGTCATACTATCATTGCGCACATTTCAGGTAAAATGCGCAAAAATTACATTCGCATTCTCAAAGGCGATCGAGTCATTGTCGAAATGACCCCGTATGATTTATCGAAAGGTCGCATTACGTTCCGCGGAAAAGATAGTAAAGATTTAGAGAGACATGCTGAAAAAGCAAAATTAGCCTAAAAGCGCCGAGAAAAAATAACTGGCTAGGATAGATTATACACGTTATTTGTTTCCGTTCGTGACCGTTTCCTTAATTTCAATCGCCAATCGATTTTGCTGCACGCCGACATGCACTAATCCACCACGTTGCGATAAACGCCCAAATAACAATTCATCGGCCAATGGTTTTTTTAATTGTTCTTGAATAATTCTTGCCATCGGCCGTGCGCCCATTTGTGGGTGATATCCATTTTCTGCTAGCCATAGTTTTGCGGGTTCATCAATCGTTAAAATGACCGCTTTTTGCTGAAGCTGATCGCTGAGTTCTTTAATAAATTTATTCACCACCTGCGTAATCGAAATAATATCCAGGGGTTTGAATTGAATAATAGCATCCAACCGATTACGAAATTCGGGGGAGAAAACACGCCCCAACGCTTCGCTACTTTTGTCTTGAGCACTGCTCGAGTGAGTGAAACCAATGGACGTCTGATTCGACTCGAAGGCGCCGGCATTCGTCGTCATAATCAAAATCACATGACAAAAATTCGTCATGCGACCATTACTATCGGTTAAAACACCGTGATCCATCACTTGTAATAATATATTAAATATATCCGGATGTGCTTTTTCCAGTTCATCGAGCAATACAACGGCATGCGGATGCTTAGTCACTTCATCGGTCAGTAGTCCCCCTTGATCGTAGCCCACATAGCCTGGCGGCGCACCAATCAATCGAGAAATAGAATGTTTCTCCATGTATTCCGACATATCAAATCGCAAGAGATCAATACCCAATACTTGCGCGAGTTGTTTCGCTAATTCTGTTTTACCCACGCCCGTGGGCCCGGCAAATAAAAAGGAACCGAGCGGTTTTTGCGTTTCACGCAATCCTGAACGCGCTAATTTAATCGCCGTAACAACCGTTTCAACCGCTTCATCTTGACCAAAAATCGTTTGTTTTAAGGTTTGCTCTAGATTTTTGATTTTCGATTTATCAGTTTCTGATAGGGTTTGTTCAGGCAAGTGCGTAATCTTTGCGATGACTCCTTCAATCGCATGTCGATCAATTACCCCAGACCGTTCGGTAGGTGATAATAAAGCTTGGCGCGCACCCGCTTCATCCATCACATCAATCGCTTTATCGGGAAGAAAACGATCGGTGATATAGCGCGCCGATAATTCGACGGCCGCGCGCAAAGCATCGTCTGTATAACGCACACCATGATGCTTTTCAAACCGTGTTCGAATACCTTGTAGCATTCGAATGGTTTGCGGAATGGTCGGTTCTGGCACATCAATTTTTTGAAACCGTCGAGCGAGCGCTTGATCTTTTTCAAAAGTTGTTCGATATTCACGATAGGTTGTTGCCCCAATGCACTTTAATTCACCCGATGCCAACATCGGTTTAATTAAATTGGCAATATCCATCGCATTACCTGACGTTGATCCTGCGCCAACTATCATATGAATTTCATCGATAAATAAAATCACATTCGGATTGCTCGTAAAAAAATCCAGAATGCCCTTCAAACGTTCTTCAAAATCGCCTCGAAAACGCGTCCCCGCTAATAGCGAACCTAAATCTAACGCATAAATCACGGCATCTTTGAGCATATCAGGCACTTTCTTGTCGACAATCAATTTAGCCAAGCCCTCAGCAATCGCGGTTTTACCCACACCCGGCTCTCCGATCAAAAGTGGATTATTTTTACGGCGACGACACAGTACTTCAATGACTTGCTGAATCACTTCCGTACGTTCAAAAGGTAATTCGATTCTGCCTGCCAATGCTTTTTGATTAAGATTCGTCGCTAAACCACCTAAGCCGGAGGAAGCATCAGAAGATTCACCCCGCTCGCCATCGTCCACTGCAAACGTCGAGCCTGATTGAGTCTGCGTTTCTGTCGCCCGCACTTTTTTTTGCGCATGCCCTGCGGGAAATAAAAAATTATCGAGTGTGTCTTTCGTGATACCCGCTGTTTGCAAAAATTGAACACCACGGCTACCTTCTTCATCAAATGCTGAAACCAACACATCCAAACTCGAAATCGTGGGCTTTCCTTTCGATTGCGCACGGAAAATAGCGCGCTGCAAAACACGTTGTACCCCACCCGTCATTTGCGGCTTCACCGGCTGATCGGATAAAAATTTCGGCGTCTCTTGAATGAAATGCTCCAGCTTGTTTTTTAAATGATCCTTATCCACCGAAAAAGTTTTTAAAATCGCTGTGACAGAAGCCGTTTGAATCATGCTCCAAATCAAATGCTCGACCGTCATAAATTGATGCCGTTCTTGAGATGTCCATGCCGAAAGCCGTTCAATGGCTTGTTCTAACTCTGGATCAAACATAGAATATTCGTTGCCTTAGTAATGAATTGAGGATAATTATGAGGTGGATCGTATAAAATTCAAAGAAATAAAAAAAGCTAACCTTTACGGCAATAGAACGCGAATTCCGCCTTTGCCTC
>MGXH01000020.1 GCA_001801305.1 Gammaproteobacteria bacterium GWE2_42_36 | reverse complement strand
TATAGCGGTTCGTTTATTGAATCAACACTTAGAAAAACCAGCATATATCATGTATCGCCGACATAACAATTCACTGATGGAGTTTATTATGGGAGGCGGTCGAAAGCGTCATTGTGAAAAGACGATCGGTAAAAAAGAAATTGTTTCCTTGTTTAAAAGTTTGAAAGATAATCGGATTGTTTTTTATACACCCGATCAAAATGCGGGCAGCCGCGGTACGTTCGTGCCTTTTTTCGGCATTTTGGCTTCCACCTTCGATGTGACCGCGCGTATTGTTGGCAAGAGCGGTGCCTGTATTGTGCCATTTGTATATGGTCGTCGAGAAGATGGTACAGGATATGATTTGCAGTTATTGCCGATGTTAACGGATTTTCCCAGCGATGATTTAACAGCCGACATTGCACGAATTAATCAGATCATTGAAAGCGCTGCCCGCCAATATCCCGCCCAATATTTTTGGGCGCATCAACGGTTTCGATCAAGACCGCCTGGGGAGCCAGCTTTTTATTCTTAAAATGATGACTGAATCGCGCAATTTTAATTAGCTTCTCGTTTCATGATAAAAAAATATTTTTTTAGCAGGGCCTTCCCAAGCGACTGCACCGGAAAAATTTTCTTGTGGTGTAAATCGATGTAATTGCCAGTGATCGGTATTTAAATCGTCATGGATAGATGTTACTCGAGCCGGTTGATCCAGCGCGTGATTTACTTCAAAGCGATCCAATCCATACGATAATCCTTTCCCTGTCGCTTTGATGAAGGCTTCTTTACAGGTCCAAATGCCATAAAAGGCTTTTAATTGTTGCGCTATTGGTAATTGATGTAACTGTTCATATTCTCGTGGATGGAAAAAGCGTTGAGCGAGATCAAGATGTTCAATAGGCCGGTGATATTCGATATCGATACCCAGGGGATGGTTTTGCGTGAACGCGATGGCCGCATGCTGCTGACTGTGTGATAAGTTAAACTCCAGTGAAGAAATGGGCATTAACACATACGGCTTTCCATGGACATGATAATTGAACTGAATATGTGTTGGTGCACAGTGCAAATAATCGGCGAGTAATGAACGTAGTAGGGCGTGTGTGATAATATAATTTTGCTGATCCTTCAAAAAGTGAAAGCGGCCTGCTTTGTATTTTTCTTCTTGATTTAAATATTTTTCAAGCTCGTTTATTTGCGGTAAAAATTGTCGTAGATCGATTAACCAAAGGTGAATCGCTGAAGCTAAATCCGCGGTGGGTGATCGAGCCGTTAAAGTGTTTTTTTTTTCATTCATTCGATTATTATCATCGCAAGCGAATCGAAAATCAATCACAGCGACTGTATTGAGTGCGATACGTTAGATGCACAAGGTGAAGTCTATATAGTCAATCACAAAATCCACTTGCCTTGTTTGCGATGTGAGCATTACAATTAAGGATGAATTCAAATCAGCGAAAAGGAGATTTCAGCTATGCGTATTCAATTTATCGTATTTTTATTTTTGTCTTTTTTTGTCACGGGATGTGCTCAAAATATTTCATCAGATCAGTATTCCGCCAGTGAAATTGGTAGTGCGCAACAAGTTTTAAAAGGAAGAATTACCTCATTAAAACCTGTTTCGGTTGATCGTTCCTCAGGCGTCGGTACGCTAGCCGGTGCTGTTGCAGGCGGTGCCGCGGGATCCCTGATTGGCAATAACACAGCAACAAATGTGATCGGCGCAGTGGGCGGTGCCGTTGTAGGTGGCGCAGTAGGCTCCTTTACTGAGAAAAAACTGTCTGAAGCACAAGCGATTGAATACGTAATTCGATTGCAAAATAAATCCTATGTATCCATCATTCAAGCTACACCACCGATTTTCCAGAAAGGCCAACACGTACTCGTTTTCTTAGGGCCCCGAGCACATTTAACACTGGATCCGGATTACACGACTTAGCCTATTGAAAGCGGTGCATTTTTTCGTGCTGTATCGCCAGACAGATCTCGCATCATAGGGCTTGTTTTGTTTTTATTAGAATAATGCACGTCGATCATCCGACCGAGAATTGTTTTTTTATTCATTTCTGAAATCGCGCGGCTGGCGTCTGCTTCACGGGTAAAAGCGATGAAGCCGAAGCCGCGAGATCGTTGCGTGTTGCGGTCGTAGATAATTTTTGTCTCCGATATTTCGCCGAATGACCTAAAAAGGTTTTTCAAATCTTCTTCTTTGAATGCGAATGGCAAATTGCCGATAAATAAAGAATGAATCATACGAATCTCCGTTTAAATATTTAATTACAGATTTCGCCATTTATGCGAAATGCACCCATTTCGATGGAAGTTCTTAAGAAGAGAATAGGGATTCTTTCTTAAGTCGCTGCTTGTGCGAATTGATTTCCTGTGATGATGAGGGTCGTTGAAGCAGAACTTATATTTATTTAAATTCTGTTTACAACAGCCTTAGAATATCACTCATGATCCGCATTTATGCACAGCATATTTCCCATCTAAAATTTTATGAACTGAACGATGTATGAACTGAATCTGAACTGAACAAGCTATTTTTCTAAATACATAACCGAATATTAAAAGTTTATTGTTTCTTTCTTTCGGCAGGAGTATTTGAATTACAACACAATTGAGCGAACGGAGTAGATATGATAGGGTAATCGAATTAAAAACACAATAGTTTTGGTGCGAATATGACTATGACAAATCGTTTGTTATCCATACAACAGCAGATTGTGCAGGCCGCTCAGCGATATGGCCGGCGAGCTGATTCAATTTCGTTATTAGCCGTTTCAAAAACACAATTGGCTGATCGAATCGTCGAAGCTTTCAATGCCGGTCAACGCGATTTTGGCGAAAGTTATATGCAAGAGGCGATTGATAAAATTCACACCTTAGAGACCTACCCCATTTGTTGGCACTTCATCGGACCTATTCAATCGAATAAAACGAAATGGATTGCTGAATTGTTTCAGTGGGTTCACAGTATCGATCGCTTGAAAATTGCGGAACGATTGCAAGCGCAACGATCGCCTTTTTTGCCACCCCTGAATGTTTGTATTCAAGTGAATATTGATGATGAAGAAACAAAATCAGGCGTATCCACCACAGGCGTTATCCCCTTGGCCCAAAACATTGTGGGCATGCCGAATTTAAAATTACGTGGACTCATGGCGATTCCCGCACCAAAAAATACGTTTGAAGAACAACGTGAATCATTTCAGAAAGTCCGCGCTTTATTCGAGCAGTTAAATTGCCAAGGCTTTCATTTAGATACGTTAAGTATGGGCATGTCGGATGATTTTGAAGCAGCCATTGCCGAGGGAGCAACGATCATTCGATTAGGGTCAGCGATTTTTGGGAAAAGACCATAGTATCCTTCGGCACGCTCTGGGGAGCATTCTTGCCTCATCATGATCATTAGAAATAGGCACTAAAGTTTTTTTATTATTACGCAGGTGATTAGTGGGATTTGCAAAGTATCAAACCAAAATAACCAATGGGTTTAAACCCAAGCGTTTCGTAAACCTTTTGTGCAATGGTGTTTTTTTCGTGTGTGAATAACGTCAAATAATCAATGCCATGCTTGTTTTTACTATCTTGTATGACTTCTAGGATCAGTTGTTTTGCCAACCCTTGATTACGTGCGACAGGATCGGTATATACGCCGCCTATTTGAGCGTAATTTTCAAATTTAGCGAGATAGGTACAAATTGCCGAAAGCTTTCCCTCGAGAAATAATCCCCACCAATATCGATTGTTTACTTCTTGCCGATACCGAGACTCTCTTTGCGCATCGTTCGAAAATAAAACGGAGTTTAATTCCGTGCAAAAAGCAAGATTCAACTTATCCCAAGCATTATAATCTTTTGGTTTCAACAATCTAACCTGCCTATTTTTAGAGAACGGCTTTAAGGGGAATAAGTTATAGCGATATAAAATTTCTTTTTTACAAACATTTATTTGAGTGGCTGGGAAGTGCGATTGTAATGCATTTAAACAGGATTGCGTTAAATCCCAATCTCCCATCAATCCGGTTAGTTTTTCTATTTCGGGTGAAACAGCCTGAATAATCATCTTAGAGTAATCTACGGCTCTATCGGTTTGTAGCAGTAATCGTCCAAAACCATTCATCATAAAAACACCAACGACCTGATCATTACAAACTAAACATTGGTAATTCCCGGATGACATCTCATGCGTTTGATAGGGTCCCTGTTGTTGTAAAGTTGAGAGCAAAGACAAAGAGGTTTCTGGATATTTTTTTAACAGGGCTAATGCTGATTCGGCTAACTTATCGCTCCAGTTTTGAATGACGATTTGTGTTTGCCTCATTATTCGCACTCCTATGATTACAGTATAAACCTATTTTATAGTGAAATTATGGATGAAAAACAGTCAAAAAACCATTTTAAAGTAAAAGTTAAATGCAAGTTCATGTACAATAAAAAAGATATCACTAATGAGGATTACAACATGGACTATAAAGCGCTTTTAAAAAATCGTCGTTCTATTCGGCGGTTTATGGATCAACCGATTGATCCCAAAATTTTAGATGAGATTTTAAATGATACTTGTATGGCACCGAGTGCATCCAATATGCAACCTTGGCGGTTTATCGTTATTCAAGATAAAGAAATCATGAAAAAACTCTCGGATGAAAGCAAAAAAAATCGTATCGAGGTCATTGAGAAAGATCCCAGCAATGCGCTCAAGCAATATGAAACTATTTTGCGCGACTCAACTTTCAATGTTTTTTATAACGCGCCCTGTTTGATTATTATTGCCGGTAAAAAAAGTCATTACCATTTTAATCAAGATTGCAGCTTAGCCGCTGCCTATCTAATGTTTGCTGCGATAGAAAGAAATTTAGGGACCTGTTGGATTGCATTGGGTGATGCGATCGAAGATATCGACCTTAGACGAGAGATTGGTTTATCTGAAGATTATCAAATTGTAGCGCCTATTATTATTGGCTATCCGGATAAAATTCCTTCAATGGGGCCACGCAATAAACCGGAAGTATTGAAAGTTATTTAATACGTTTTTCTTCTTTGTCTGTGCTTATTACTTAAAAAATGATGGGGAAATTAATCATGAATCATTGTAACGTCGAAATTTTAGCTAAAAATTTGAGTCATCATAATATCGGTTTTTTAAGATTTAATACTAAAGAGGAAGTGTTAGCCTATTTTAAAAACACCCTTTCTCAGGCGATGCAAATTGCTTGGGGTGGATCCATGACACTCAATGAATGCGGCATTTTGAATTATTTACGAACAGAAAAATTCCCTCATCTTTTAGACAGAGATAATCCTGCGTTGGAAGATGAAGCAAGAGTGGAAATAGAAAGAAAAACATTTTTTTGCGATGTGTATTTAACCAGCGCCAATGCATTAACAGAAGATGGCTTAATTGTTAACATCGATGGGGGTGGTAATCGCGTCGCCGCAACTATCTTTGGACCAAAGCAAGTTTATTTTGTGGTCGGTATCAATAAGCTTGTTAAAGATTATGATGCAGCCATCCACAGAATTCAAAATTTTGTTGCTCAAAAAAATGCGGAGCGATTAGGATTGTCGCCACCTTGCGTTAAAACTATGGCATGTCAAAACTGTGCTTCTCCTCATCGGATTTGTAATTATTTTACAGCAATAAAGCGCGACTATCGTCCGAATCGAACCCATGTTTTATTGGTCAATGAAAAACTGGGATTATAAGACGCTAACTCATTTTTTCTGTTTGCTTCAAAGCGGAGAGTGTTTTCAATGTTTACTTGTTTGATCAGGTATACTATCGATCTTCAGAAGATAAAAGAATTTGAAGAATATGCACGTGTATGGATTGCCTTAGTTAAGAAGTACGGGGGTGTACATCAGGGGTATTTTTTGCCGGAAAAAGATCCTGACGATTTCCCCGAAGACACTTCTTTTAGTTTTCCGAATATTGGTCGCTGCGGCCCTAAGGATGTTGCAATCGCTCTTTTTAGTTTTCCCAGCGTAGAAAAATATGAGTTTTATCGAAAAACCGTTGTTGATGATGAACAATGCAAGCGTATTACTGCATATCATAATGACACAAAATGTTTTCTAAGTTATGAACGCAGTTTTTTAAACCCCATGTTTCCAGATCAATAAAAGTGATTATATAAAACATGAATAAAGTCTTGATGAGTTGGAGCACCGGGAAAGATAGCGCTTATACGTTGTATAAGTTAAAACAATCAAAAAATGAATTTGAGGTGGTTGGCTTATTCACCACATTGACAATGCCTTTCGATCGCACGAGCATTCATGGGGTCAGGCGAAAATTGCTTGAGGCTCAAGCGAAACAAATAAATTTGCCCTTATGCGTTTTGGAAATACCGTATCCCTGTTCGAATGAGCAGTATGAATCTCTGATGAAAAATTTTTTAACAACAGAAGTACTTCGAGCCGGTATTTCTTATATCGCTTTTGGCGATCTTTTTCTGGAAGATATTCGCCATTATCGCGAGACAAAACTTTCGTCTACTTCGATACAACCTTTATTTCCTTTGTGGCAGCAACACACCTCATCGCTAGCTGTTGAAATGATTGATCAGGGATTTAAAGCGATCATTACTTGCATTGATCCTAAAAAACTTGATATTTCTTTTGTAGGACGCAAGTTCGACAAAGATTTTATACAAGATTTGCCGAGCGATATTGATCCTTGCGGAGAAAACGGCGAATTTCATACCTTTGTATATGATGCGCCTTTATTTGCGAACCCCATCCCGGTATCGATAGGCAAAATTGTAGAACGCGATGGATCTACCTTTGCTGATCTTATATTTAAAGAGTAAATAGCCATGAATTTTTTTTGTTCTTGGAGTGGCGGGAAAGATTCTTGTTTGTCATTATATAAAGCCATCTCTCAAGGCAAGATACCAAAGTTTTTATTCACCACCTGCATCGAGGACGGCGGGCGATCTCGATCGCATGGTTTATCAATGGCTATTCTTCAAGCTCAGTCGTTATCTTTGGGTATTCCATTAGTAACCGTTAATACCGCTTGGAATCAATATCGTGATAATTTTATCGCTGGTATTCGCGCCTTAAAAAGGCGGGATCCTTCGATTACACTGGGTATTTTTGGCGATATAGATATCGATGCGCATGCACAATGGGAAAAGGATGTATGTGCCGAAAGTGGCATGAACGCTTATTTGCCGCTTTGGCAAATGGAACGCAAATACGTACTAAAAGAGTTTTTAGACGCTGGTTTTAAAGCGATGATTATTTCCGTAAACATCGCGCAACTGAATCCAGAAAAATATTTAGGCCGTGTGATTGATGAAATGCTCTGGGAAGAATTGGAAGCAATAAAGATCGATCCTTGCGGAGAAAATGGAGAATATCACACCATTGTTTTCGATGGTCCTATTTTTAAACATGCCTTACTTTTAGAAAGAGGGCACATCATACAGCATCAAAATTATTGTTTTTTAGACCTGAAATTGTAGAGCAAAAGTATGACTATCTTTGTTTTTTTATCGGCGAATAGGGGACCCTGAAGTAAAATGCATCTATCATCACAAGAAGCGCGACGTATTGTCGTCACAAGCCAAAAGCTTTCTGGATTTTCAAAAAAAGGAAAATCCAGCGCTCTCTCTTTAATTGAGCATCTTGGATATGTGCAGATTGATACGCTCGCCGTGGTAATGCGAGCACACCACCACACGCTATGGTCCCGTTTACCCGATTATAAAACAGCTTTTTTGGATCAATTATTAAAAGAAAAAAAGATATTCGAATATTGGCATCATGCTGCTTCGTATTTGCCAATGCGTCATTATCGCTATTCCTTGCCTCGCAAAGCCCTTTATGTACAGGGTAAAGCGCACTGGTTTCAGCAAGATAAAAAAGTGAAGCAATTTGTCCTTGATCGCATCAAAGCAGAAGGACCTTTGCAATCAAAAGATTTTGAACAGCCGCATAAAAAATCCGCAGCGTGGTATGAGTGGAAACCAACTAAACGGGCGTTAGAGCAATTATTTATGGAAGGAAAATTGATGGTTGCCGAGCGGAATAATTTTCAGAAGATTTATGATCTTACAGAAAGAGTATTGCCTGTAGATATTGATTCCACCATTCCTTCATTGGATGAATATAGCGAATATTTAATTTTGCATACGATTGCGGCCAATGGCATAGCAACAGCCACAGAAATCGGCTACCTACAAGGTTATGCCAAAGCAAGCATCACCAAGAATATTAAACGCTTATTGCAAGAAGGTGTCATTAAAGCAGTGCGGGTTAATCAGGCGAATGATTTGATTTACTATGGATTAAGCGGTCAATGCGAATCGATATTAAATATGTGCTCAAGGCAAAAGAATGATCAACTGCAGATTTTGTCGCCCTTTGACAATATTGTCATTCAACGAAAACGACTACAGCGATTATTTGATTTTAATTACACGGTTGAATGTTATCTGCCCGCATCAAAAAGGCAATATGGTTATTTTTGTTTGCCCATATTATATGGAGATGTTTTTGTGGCACGAATAGACGCCAAAGCCGATCGTGCGCATAAGATTTTTTATATCCATCGTTTTCATCCAGAACGAGCTTTAAAAGCAACAGACGCATTTAAAGAAGCTTTTGCGGAAAAACTAAACGCTTTTATGATTTTTAATGGATGTAACACAATCAACGCTTGTAAAGAAATACGTGACTATTTATAAACAATCGCGCATTTGAATTTTTTGAAGTCAAACTTCATTATTCTTTAACAATCGACACCTGCGTTCATATCGCCAATAAATCCAATAAGCAATGGCTGCAAATACCCCAACGCCTATAGCCAACTCCAAATGATAAATTAAAATATGTAGTGGATCACTGATATCTGCGGGCGGCATAATAAAGGCTAATATCATAGAACCCAGTACGGAAAGTGTCCCAAGAGCGGCACATAACCAAGCCACTATCATGCCGCCGGGCACGCGGTACGGTCTTGGATGATGCGCGTGTGTGCGCCGCAATTTAACAAATGAAGCAAACATGTAGATATAAGGAATAAAATAAGTGATGGCGGCAATAATCAATAGCGTTTCATAAAACACATTGACAGATGGGAGCAGGGCAATAAATACAACGATACAAGTGACCACGGAAGTTTGTACCAACATCGCATTGCCAGGCATGTCGTGTTTATTTAGCTTGACTAAGAAAGGCGGTAAAATACCTCCTTTGCAACTTTCAAAAAGCATTTTGATCGGAGCGACTAACCAAGCACTAGCACCGCCTAAATTTCCCAACACAATCATAACCGCCATGAAGGGAACTAAGATGGGCAGATGAATTTCATGTGCAATCAAATCAAGCGCATCCATAATGCCGCTGGCTGCGCCGATTTTATCAGGTGAAATGATGAGTGTAATGGCAACGGTACCGATGATATAAGTTAACACTATAATAACGGCAGAAATCAAAATGGCGCGTGGAAAAGTTTTTTGGGGTTCAAATGTATTACCTGCTAACGTGGGCGTTAGTTCAATCCCTGCCATTGAAAACATTAGGGCGGATAGCATGGCAATATTTTTAATGGATCCTAAATGGGGAATTAAATTCGGTAATGCATAGCTGGTCGGAATAGGTTTGTTGAGAAAAATAGCCGAACCAAAACCTAAGAGAATAATGATAATGCCGGGAAGAATAATCCCAAACAGGCCACTTATTTTAGATAACATTTTTAATGCACCCAATCCCCTTAAGTTCAATAAAGTAATACTCCATATTCCGACCAATACGGCAGAACAAATGAGGTATTTATTTTGCGCAAGAGAGGGGTTAATGACAAAGGTTGCCGTAACGGCAAGAAAGGTAAATAAGGAAGGTCCATAAAAAAAACCGTTAATCCAATAAAACCAAGAAACAATAAAGGCAGGTTTTTCTCCATAAGCTGTTTTGACCCAAACATATAAACCGCCTTCGTCTGGCCAAGCGGTAGCAAGCTCTGATGACATCAGTCCTAATGGAATAAAAAATATGATGGTTCCAATGACCCAGAACATGATAGCGGCAGCTCCAAAGCCTGCTGCAATAGGAAGCCATCGAAGCCCAACAATCGCTGCTACATTAATAAAAATGATATCCCACAAATGCATTTGTTTTTTCATCGCAAGCCCTTTCCGTATTCGTATCGCTATTATCTGAATGTTATGACGGACTTCAAGTGAAGAAGTTGTACTCATTAATTTTAAATTAACGATCAGTTTATCTTCGATGCGACCAATGTCAATTCATAAGCTCGTTTTTTAAAAAATGTTTATGCTTTTCAACTATCAAGACCACGCTCCAGCTGAAGCTGAATTTTATTTGCTCATATCATGAAAGGATGATATTTTGTAACATTATGAAAGATTTTTTTTATACAATAGATTTAAATTCGAGCAAAGCTGACGATATAAAGGTTGTGCGTGAATATTATGTCGATTTTCAGAAACCGGTCACTATACATTTTGAAATGGATGACGATCGTGGATATGAATGTTTTAATGCAATGCCAAAGCATACACTTCCCGTATTGCCGGCGGGATATCGATGGGTCAAGCACGATAATAAATATGGCATCATGCGAACAACCACAACGCCAGAAAAAGATATACACGTTGTCATATACGGCCCTAATAAAAATCAAATCCCGCGTATCAATTACATTATGCAAGTTGATGATGTTACTACCTATGGATTTGCGCATACAAAAAACAGCGATGGACCTAAAGATCGAAACTATCCGATGAATGATGATGCTTTTCGTGTTCCAACATATGACTACTCACATACTCGGTACAAAACTCATATTCGGGGGCATGTGATCGACCATCAAGATACCATTACAAATTTTGCGCAAGAGAATTGGTCAACTCTGGATGCTCGAAATTATATTCCAGAACCACCTATATACAATTGGGGTTTATGTATTAGGAGATTAGCTGTTCAACAACTAAGAAAAAGGCCAGGGGGTGGAGCTTATGCACAACAAGCTTATTATTCTGACAATCCTGCTACAACTATGAATGGAACAAAAGTCCCAAAGTTCGTTTATTTTTATCCCTATTCAATGGACGGGGATACATATACTTCAGCGAACCCCTATAATATCAAATGGGATGAAGATTTACCTTATGAAGCCCGTGGAGCATCAACAGTACTTGAGTATGCCAAAGCACATTTTACGACCAGTATTGCAGCTGCTCCTGTTGTTGTTCCATACGAACCAATTTTTTTAGATAGAGCTCTACGTTATCAAGCACGTCAGGCAGTAAATAAGCTTTTGCAAATTCAACAGGAAGAGGTGCAATCAAGATTTCCTGACATCGATAAAGGACAATGTCGATGTGTCGCGGCGGATACTGAATTTGAAGGATCTACTCGAAAGATGCTCGCAGGTATACGAGCACATGACGATACTCAAAAAATGCTATCTTCCCAATATGTTTGTAGCGCAGTCAATTACGGAGAGGGTTTAGTGAAATTGGATCAAGGACTCATTATTTTTTCACCTCTTGCACAGCGCTCTACAAAACAGTTTCTAAGAAAAAACCCAGAGTATGATGATGATTTGTCGGACAGGTTTCATAAGCTAATTGTGGATCAAGCAGACTCAGATAATTTAAAGCCAAGATAAATTTCAAAACAATTATTTTATTTCTTAGGATGCAGAGTTTTATACGAGAGAGTAAATTTTTCTCCTATGTATTCTATATTTAGCGCAGATTTTTTTTGAAAAATCGCATGCACCTATTAAATTAGATCTCTATAAATAATTTTTTTATGATATCATAAAAAATAGCGGATTAATTGTAGCTAATCCGCTCATTAATCCATAATTTTTTATGAGTTAATTTTATTTATTCACTTGTTAATATGAGGGATTCATCATGGAACTCAAACAAAAGTTATTAAAGTTAATTAGGAAAAGTGAGTTAGGTTGCTTTGCCACCGTAACAGAAGATAACAAGCCGTGGGTGCGTTATGTTTCTTTTACTATTTCAGATGATATGACGATCCGATTTTGCACTTTTGCTAATTCAAGAAAAGCCAAGCAAATCAAAAAAAATCCAGAAGTGCATATGACTTGCGGCGTAACTAATCCTAAGAAATGGCGTGATTATTTTCAGATACAAGGTCTTGCAACGGTTACGCAAAAAAAATCTGAAAAGGAAGCCTTTTGGAATGAGGAAATAGCTCAATACTTTAATGGACCAAATGATCCTAAGTATGCAGTAGTCATAGTCAAACCCTATCGAATCGAATATTGGAATATTGAAAAAATGTTAGAACCGGAAATTTTAAATATAATGGAATAGAGTGATTATTTTTAATATTTCGATTGTTTGAAATAAAAAACGGGTTGCCCAAAACGAGCAAGCCCGTTGTGCAATTAAATGAGAATAAGCTGCCATCAAATCAGAAATTTTTTATGTGCAGGGTAGGTGCATAAATTATCCAGACAATTAGTCACATTACTTTCATTTGTAAAAATTTGACAAAAAGCGCTCGTTTTCTTGAAGAACTGTTTGGCGCGTGAGAAGTTTATACGAGCAGTGATAAATTTTTTTTATTGTCTAAGTCTAAAGAAAAATTTTTCAAGGTTGGCGATTTATGGATTGTTATTATGAAGGGCGAACCGATAGAACAAACCTAAAACCATACTGCATTTCATGTTAATGCTTCTATGTGATGAGGCGTGTGGTGGGATTGAGACAGCTCATCCTGGTTACTTGGGCTCTCAAGACACGTTCTCAACCGCCACGCCTCCGATAACTTTTATTATCGGAGGCGTGGCGGTACTGCTAACTTGATACCAAAGTAAATACAATTAAATAAATGGGATCATTACTAGCCACCAAATATTTAAATATTTAATTTTTCTAAATATTTTTAAACCGATTTGCATATTTACATGCCCATCCTGTGGTTGGTCTTGATA
>MGXH01000019.1 GCA_001801305.1 Gammaproteobacteria bacterium GWE2_42_36 | reverse complement strand
TGAAATTATGCGTCATCGTAAAAGTGGTCGGCCCTTAAGCCGAATGTCCCAACATCGAAATTTGATGCTTCGTAATATGGCCGCCTCTTTAATTGAGCATGAGCTTATTCAAACAACGGTACCGAAGGCAAAAGAATTAAGAAAAGTCGCGGAACCTTTGATTACTTTAGCGAAAGAAGATTCTGTCGCGAATCGTCGCTTGGCTTTTTCGAGAATCCGTAATAAAGATGCAGTTCGTAAATTATTTGAAATACTGGGCCGTCGATATAAAGAACGAAATGGCGGATATTTGCGTATTTTAAAGTGTGGTTATCGCCAAAATGACTCTGCTCCGATTGCTTATGTCGAATTAGTCGATCGCGGTGGCGTCGCCGAATAATTTTTTGAGTAGATTGAAGTAGGGGCCAGCGCGCCCCTATTGATCTTTGTCAAGCAAGTTCAGTTTACAAGAGGCAATGATTCTATGCTCGACATTATGACGTTTGCTCAACAGCATGCCTGGCTTGTGTCCGCATTACTCGTTACACTCATCGCTGTTTTTATTGTTGAAATGTATGCGCAGGCTATAGCGCCACGTCGTATTACGCCGCAAATGACTGTTGATTTAATGAATAATGAAAAAGCCATGATTATTGATTTACGTCAACAACTTCTTTTTCAGGCCGGCCATATTGTTGGCGCCGTTAATTTCCCCGCAGAAACGTTGGTGAAAGATTTATCAAAACTCGATCGATATAAAGACCGTATGATTATTTTAGTGGATCAAACGGGAGCAGAAGCGATTCGGATCTCTGCTAAATTAGGAAAAGCAAAACAATTTACAGCCGTTAAAATTTTGGCGGGTGGGATGAACGCTTGGCATACATCCGGATTTCCGTCCGAGAAATAATAAAGTTTTTTTATCTTCAATAGCCTTTAAACCAATTACTAAGGGAAGAATATGACTGAAGCTAATACGCAAAACAATCCTCAGCTCGAAGTACTTCGAATTTATGTTAAAGATTTATCACTAGAAGTACCCAGCGCGCCAGCGATTTTTCAAAAAGATTATCGCCCCGAAATTTCAGTTGATTTGAATATTACTCATAGCTATTTGGAAAACCAAGTTTATGAGGTTGTCTTAACCGTGACCGTCACCGCGACAATAGAAGAAAAAACAGTTTTTCTAACAGAGGTTAAGCAAGCCGGTATTTTTCAAATTACAGGTTTTCCCGCGGAGCAGCTCGACCATATTCTTGAAGCTTACGTGCCGACTGTTTTATTTCCTTATGCGCGAGAAGCGATTTCAAACTTAGTGACAAAAGCCAGTTTTCCCCCTGTTATTTTGGCGCCGATGAATTTTGATGCCATTTATCGACAGAAAAAAACGACTGTTAACTAAGAACGTGAATTCGTATTAAAAGCGCGAGTTTACATTTAAAATTCAGTTCACAAAATACGCTCAATTTTTCTCTTAGAAAAAGCCAGCGATTATTGTATATTCTATCATATCTACCCTGAATTCTGGATAGAAGCGATTAATTCGACATCCTTGTTTTTACGCTTTTTATCTAGCGCTTAGAGTTTGTATAAACAAGACCAGTAAAAAGGACGTATTTTCATCAATGAGCGAAATTATTTTTCCACAAAAAATAGCTGTTTTAGGCGCCGGATCATGGGGCACGGCATTGGCCATTCATTTGGCGAAATACCAACAACCGGTTTGTTTATGGGAATATGATTTACAGCAAGTTGCTTTGATGCAAAAAACGCATTGTAATGAACGATATCTTCCGGGTATTCAATTTCCGTCATACATTCAGGTTGAAGGCGATTTATCAAAAGCAGTGACCAATGTCCAAGATATCCTTCTAGCCATTCCTAGCCATGCCTTTCGGCAAACGCTCATGGCGATCAAACCGTATGTGACGGACCAAACACGCCTTATTTCGGCAACGAAAGGTATCGATCCAAAGACGAATCAGCTTTTTCACGAAACGATCCAGGAAATTTTAGGGGATCGATGTGTTGCTGTTTTATCAGGTCCTTCTTTTGCGAAAGAAGTGGCGCAGGGGTTACCGACCGTCGTGACCATGGCAACGCATGACGACGGTTTTGCTCGAGAATTGGTCGCACGATTTAATCACGGTCATTTTCGCGTCTATTTATCACATGATTTAATGGGCGTTCAATTAGGCGGTGCTGTAAAAAATGTGATTGCAATCGCTGCGGGTGCAAGCGATGGACTTGGATTTGGAGCAAATGCAAAAAGCGCTTTAATTACCCGAGGCTTAGCGGAAATTATTCGATTGGGGCTTGCAATGGGCGCGGAGCAAGCAACCTTTATGGGGCTCTCCGGCGTCGGTGATTTGGTGCTAACTTGTACGGATGATCAGTCACGCAATCGTCGATTAGGTTTAGCGTTGGCACGAGGTAAAACGGCGGCCGAGGCTGAAAAAGACTTGGGTCAAGTGGCCGAAGGTACGCATACGGCTAGGCAAGTCATTGCGCTCGCAAAACAATATCACGTTGAAATGCCCATTTGCGAACAAGTGTATCGTATTTTACAAAATGAACTTTCTCCGCAACAAGCAGTAGCCGAGTTATTAGCGCGGAAACCCAAAGCAGAGTTTTAAACGCGAATTCGTGTTTGAAAAATCGGCATAAGGTGCTTTCAGAAAAACTGTGGATAAGTTTTTTGAAGCAGTATAAACTGCCTCCATAATTTTTTAGTAGTTCTACGTAAGAGAGTTCTGTTTTTTTATGAATAAGGATATAAATCTTTGGCAACAATGCCTAGATCGTTTAGAAGAAGTTTGTTCGGAAAAGGATTTCAATACGTGGATCACGCCTTTACAAGCCGATAACAACAATAACTCATTGATTTTATACGCGCCTAATAATTTTGTTTGTACTCAAGTTGAAAAACAATTTCTGAACAAAATTACTGAATTAGCCCAAGAAGTCAGTGGGCATAAATCATTGAAAGTTTCCATTGAAGTAGGCGCCTCAGAAAAAAATCGCGCCTCAGAAAAAAACAGCAAGAAAAAAGGCAAAGAACCTGTTAATAACTCTGTGGATAAACCGATCGAAGCCAAGTATGGCAGTGTCTTAAACTCACTATTTACTTTTGAAAATTTTGTCAAAGGCAAGTCGAATGAATTTGCTTGCGCAGCGTCTTCTCAAGTCGCCGAAAATCCCGGCGGGTCGTATAATCCGCTGTTGATTTATGGTGATGTCGGATTAGGTAAAACACATTTAATGCAAGCCGTTGGTAATGCTATTTTGTCAAAAAACCCTAAAAAGAAAATTATTTATTTGCACTCTGAACGCTTCGTCGTCAACATGATTAAAGCGCTGCAAACTGATTCGATTGATGAATTTAAGCGTTTTTACCGATCTGTCGATGCTTTGTTGATCGACGATATTCAATTCTTCGCAGGTAAGGATCGATCTCAAGAAGAATTTTTTCATACATTTAATGCGCTGATTGAAGATTACGGAAAGCAAATTATTTTAACATGTGACCGCTACCCCAAAGAAATTAATGGGCTGGAAGAACGTTTGAAATCTCGATTCGGCTGGGGATTGACTGTTGCCATTGAGCCGCCTGAGTTAGAAACGCGCGTGGCTATTTTGATGAGCAAAGCAGAACGAAACAAAATTGATTTATCGTATGACGTGGCTTTTTTTATTGCGAAACGCATTCGATCTAATGTGCGCGAATTGGAAGGGGCATTAAAGCGAGTTGCAGCCAATGCTGAGTTTACGGGTCGGCCGATTACGTTAGATTTCGTTAAAGAAGCGCTTCGAGATTTATTCACACTGCAAGATAAATTAGTGACGATCGAAAATATTCAGCGAATTGTTGCAGAATATTACAAGGTGAAAGTGGCGGATTTAATGTCTGAACGTCGCAGTCGATCGATTGTACGGCCGAGGCAGATGGCTATGGCGTTGGCCAAAGAATTAACGAACCATAGTTTACCCGAAATTGGGAATGCTTTTGGTGGAAAAGATCATACGACGGTATTACATGCTTGTAAAAAAATGAAAGAGCTGATAGAAACCACCCATGATTTGAAGGAAGATTATTCGAATTTAATTCGGACTTTATCGAGCTAATTTAATGGATGTTGGCTGGGTCGGATCGTGTAAGACATGACAAAGGTCTGATGAAGACGATCTCGGTAAAAGTCATGGATGGATAAACAGAATTTTTTTCTGGATCCCGCCGTTTTGTCATTCCGCGACTTGATCGTGGGGGCGCGGGATAACGGATTCCTGCCCTTGCGGGAATGAAAGAAAATGCGTTAGAGAGAGGTAAACTTTTATGAAATTAGTCATTCAGCGAGAACAGCTATTAAAACCATTACAATTGGTGTCGGGCGCAATCGAACGTCGACAAACATTTCCTATTTTATCCAATGTTTTGATTTCAGCGCACAATCGGATCGTTTCCATGACGGCAACGGATTTGGAAATTGAATTAACTGGTTATATCGAGCTCGAGGAAGAGATTAGTGATTCGGGCGAGGTGACAGTTTCCGCGCGAAAATTACTCGATATCTGCAGAACCTTGCCAGAAGGGGCAATTATCAAGCTTTCAACAGAAAAAAATCGGCTCAGCATTCGATCCGGAGAAAGTCATTTTACCTTGCTCACATTGCCTGCAAGCGAATTTCCTAATGTTGAAGAAGGCCCTGAAAAAACGGAATGGACATTGCCGCAGCAGGTGCTTAAAAATTTATTGGAAAAAACCTATTTTGCGATGGCTCAACAAGATGTTCGCTATTATCTGAATGGGATGTTGCTCGATATTCAGCCCCATGCGATTAGAGTTGTGGCAACCGATGGTCATCGATTGGCGATGGGTGTTTCAAGCGCGATAGCAGCCGTGGTGGACTCTAAAGAGTCATTGCAGGTCATTATGCCACGCAAAGGCGTCATTGAGCTGATGCGTCTTTTAGATAAAACCGATGAAATCGCCACACTTAAAGTCGGGACCAATCATCTTTGCGTCAAATCAGCGGGATTTACGTTCATTTCAAAATTGGTCGAAGGAAAATTCCCCAATTACGATAAAGTGGTGCCTAAAAATAGCGATAAAGAAATTATTTGCGATCGACAGTTGCTTAAACAGGCTTTGACGCGTGTTTCTATTTTATCGAATGAAAAATTTAGAGGAGTTCGTTTGTGTTTTGCTTCTCATCGCTTGGATATGTCAGCCAATAATCCAGAGCAAGAAGAAGCACAAGAACAAATGACGGTCGATTATGAGGGTGCTGATTTAGAAGTAGGATTCAATGTTAATTATCTACTGGATATTTGTAATATCATGAGTGGAGATCAATTGCGCATGATGTTGTCAGATCCTAACAGTGCGCTTTTGATTGAGCCGATGGCCGAAGAAGGGTTTTCCTATGTTATTATGCCAATGAGGCTATAAACGACATGGCGAAGCTATTACTGGTTTGGCCTATTTTAACTTTATTTTTATTGTTGGCTGTTTTCTCGCAGGTGTGTGGCAATTTATTCGTCAATGATTTGTTGTATAGACACCATCTTTCTTTGACACAGGTCGGATTACTTAATTCAGCTTTTTTCTGGGGCTATTTATTGATGCAGTTACCTGCGGGATATTGGTTGAATCGCTATGGCCGAGGTTATTTGTTATTTATTGCCGCTATTGGTTTGGGACTCGGCAGTTTCCTATTCGTGTTGGCGCCTTCTGCTGCGATTAGTTTTATCGGTCGATTACTCATGGGCTTTTCTGCGGCCTTTGCCTTTGTGGGCCTTGTCATTAATTTGGGGCATTACGTCAAAAAAGAAAGCTTACATTTTGCGATTGGGCTTAGCTCGATGACCTGTCTACTACTCATGGCCGTTTTGCAGCATCAATTGCCGGCGGTGATTGAGGAATACGGCTGGCAATTTGTTATGGAAAAATTTGCTTGGGTGAGCCTTTTTTCGGGGATTTTAATTGCGTTGATTTTCCCCCTCTTGCAAGCGCGCCCTAATGAAAAAGAAGCGCCTGAATTACCTTTATTCCAATCGATTACACAAGCGATGACGGACGTTACCGTTTTGAAATTGGGAGCACTTGCCTTTTGTTTTTTTTCTATTTTTACTGTGTTTGTCGATCTGTGGGGATCTCTGTTTCTTCAAAAAGTGCATAATTTCGATCATTTTACCGCAACTCGTTTAATTGCTTGGGTGTTGCTTGGAATGGCCTTCGGCGGCCCTATTTTAGGGCTTTCGCATCGTCTTTTAAAAAGCCCGTTATGGTTTTTAAAGGGCGGTACGCTTTGTGCCTTAATGTTGATGCTGATGTTGATTTTTGCCCAAGATATTCGATGGTATGAAATGGTTGGTTTGCTTTTTATGTTGGGATTGTGCTGCAGTTTGAATTTGTTGATTTATACGTTGGCGAATCAGTTACCAGCAGAAAATATTCGAGGCGTTGCGGTTGCTTTTTGTAATATGATGACGGCGTTAGCCGCTATTATTTTTCAGCCATTGATGGGGCTTGTCTTAACACGTTGGCAACCTATGCAAGGGCAGTTGGAATTTCAGCTGATTTTCTTGGTATTTCCGATCATGCTATTAGCGGCGTTTTTTATAATTTAACTTGAGCGTTGAGGATCTTGTTTACTTAAAACCAGCTTTCTACGGGGTTTTTGACGAGACGTGGGTTAGTTCTAAGTTGTTCTCTTCTGCAGAGAAGAAGCATTCTAATAGGCCTGTTAATGCTTGTGATAATGCAAAAGGTAAATTGGGTGTCTCTGCCGGGTTGATCAAGATACGTCTGTCTGGCTTTGCTTGCATCAGCTGCAATCGATTGAGATGCGCTTTGACTGCTTCTTCTTCTTCCTGCTTTAATTTTTCTTGAGCTTCAATTTCAGCTTTATTCATGATTGCACTTCTGCTTGCGTAAACAAGGCGCCGCTTAATGCAGTAATTGAGCGCTGAAAAGAGGGTCTTTCTAAATCATAAAAGGCTGGTTTATGGCCAGTGAGTTTTTGTATTGTAGAGGTGAGCGCTTGTTGGGCGATAGTCGGTAATGGTCGTTTAGGATTGCTCAAACAAATAGAAGTGGTTGTTCCATCGGGCTCTATGCCGATCGCAAATTTTAATTCCCCAAACGTCAGATGAAGAACAAAAGGCGCTTTTTCCTTATCGACGTGCTGAGTTGTTGTTTGTAGAGTTGTCATAAATCACTTCAAAATTCCATTTCTTATATTAAGAGTATAGTCCAACAACCTTAAGATAACCTTAAGAAAATATTTCTTCGCGGATTTTTCTCTTCTTCGGTTAGGTTTATTATGAGTCAACTCGATTTGCGTTTAAATTCGAGAAGACCAAATATGTTAATATTTCCTTAAGGTAGGGCTGGTAATATTTCGCTCAGTTCAAAAACGAACCGATTAACTTAAACAAGGAGAATGATTATGTTCGCAATCAATGCGCGATCTTTATTTGATTTATTACCAACAATGCAGCCTTCAGCTGTAACTCAGTCCTCGGCAAGCGCTATATCCGCACCAGGGGATGTTACCGCAGCGGCTAGTGCAGCTTCAGCTCCACAAGCGACACAGATGCCTATTTTTGATTTACCCGAAGAACAAAAGCAGCGATTAGTAGTGGCGTTAAAGGATTTTTTTACGATGCCGCCAGAAATCACGAAACCCCGCCAGCAAACAGAGTGGAAGGATGCAAAAATCAGCGAACTTGAAGGTTATTTTTTCGGTGTGAAAGCTTTGATTAAAGCATCTTCTGAGAGAGCATTTGAAACAAAACGCAATCAATTTTTATTTTCAATGTTAAGTCCCTTTGTTGCTATGCCACCCAATATGACATCGGATCAGCAAGCTGCGTGGATGGATCAAAAGATTCGCGAATTTAAAAGCCGTCTTGCAGGTACAGAAGATTTAATTACAAATTCTCCTGAAATCCCGCCCGCACTGTTAAACGCCCTTTTTGTTATGCCGTCGAGCATAGCACCGGATCAGCAAGCTGCGTGGATGGATCAAAAGCATCGCGAGTTTGCAAGCTTTCTTGCAATCGCAAAAGGCTCGATTATTAGTAATCTCAGTCCTGAGAGCGAAGCGCGCTATAATCAACTTTCATCCACTTTGTCGGAAGCTCTTTTTGTTATTATGCCCAGAGAAATAACAGAACCGTCTATGCAAGCAGAGTGGATGAGGAAAAGGCGTCGCGAGTTCGCAGAATCTCTTCAGGCCATGGAAAGATTGATGATCGATCACTCCAAATCTGAATATGAAGTGCTATATCATCGATTTTCATTGTTAAAAAATATCATCAAAGAACAAATCGTAGGGTCAGAAGCGGTTCAAAAAGGATTAAATTGGCGAGATATTGAACTTCAAGTTGGCCCACCGACTTTTAAAAAAGGGCGCGGAACAGCGCAGACAGACGGAGCACTTTCCGATGATTTAACGCCGAGCAATCCCCGTTTTTTTCAAAATCCTGCCCGAGACGAATCACGAAGTGGTTACGCTGCTAGCTTACAAGGTAATTCTTGGCAAAGCAGCGATCCTGCTAAGGTGACTCATGTCCCGGGTGAAATTTTAGATGGCACTTTTGGGATGGATGCCTATGATCCAACAGGAAAATACACAGGGTTTGTTTTGGTGGTAACAGATGGATGCGGGCATTTTGAGGCAGAGGAAAATAAAAACATTTATCGTGCTGCTCATTTTGGTGCTAAACAAGCAGGTAGGTTATTAGCCTGCTGTCCAAACGCGGCATCTACGCTGGATTCTCTTGATACAATTATCGAGTCAACCAAACAAGAGATCCATCGTAAAGCGACCCCTATTGGTACCCATGTACCGAGCACGACAACATTGTTAGCAGTTCGAGCCGTTTTAGAAAAAAACAAGTTGCATCTCGTTGGTTTTAATATCGGTGATGGCTCATTGCTCGGCTTTGATCCCATTCAGAAAAAAATCTATAATTTTTCTCCTGCTCACGATATGCCAGAAGGTACATCAATGCTTCCAGAGCCTTATCAGCCCCATGAAGTTCGAAGAATTGATATAAAAGTTCCTGCTTCAATGATTATTTTTGGGGTTTCCGATGGCGTGACTGATGCTTTTCCTGCGACGAGAAAAAACATTAAAAAACAAGGAACCACTTATATAGAAACGGTTCTGCAACCCAAAGTATTAGAAGCGTTATTTCAAAGCGATCCACCTGTCAGAACGGCATCAGATTTATCTCAACGTTTATTGGGAGAATGTATTAATCGCACTGGAAATTTACAAGCGAAAAAAGAGTGGATGGGCGACGACGTCAGTATTATCAGCATGCAAGTCGATCCCCAAAAAATACCAACTCCTGAAAAAAAGCGCACAAGTTTTTTTAGAAGAGCATTGGGCATCATGGCGGGTGTTGGTGCAATGCTGTTGGGCGGCGTGGTTTTTCTTGCTGGGGCGCTCTTAACCGCCACCGTTATAGGTGCGCCATTAGGCGTTCCATTGCTGGCTACCGCTGCGGGAATGATAGCGACCGGTGCAGCGGCAATCGCGACAACCATCGGAATAAGTGCCGCTACTGCAGCAACAGCGGCAGTAGTCGCTACCGGAGCAGTTGCAACAACTGCCGGTGCGGTAACGGCAGTCGCTGGTACAGCAGAGGTGACAAAAGAAGTTGTGGGAACAACGAGAGATTTATTAAGAAATCGGTTGGGAGGGAAAACAGTTTCTAGTGTTGACGAAAAACTTGCTGCTCAAATGCCAAACGATACTGTTCCACCATCACCCTCGTTAATGCAACCCCTTATGACGGAAACAACAACAATGGCAGGTGACCCTCAAAGCAGTATGAGCGAAGCAAGGCCTGCTTTTCGTTAATAATCGGAGCTGAAAAACGATAATCACAACAGGAAAAAGAACGATGCAAACAATAGTTGCTACAAGAGCGAAAATAACAGTGCTCACCGAGGCTTATCAACAAGAGATGAGCCAGATAGAAAAAGATATTAAGTCTGAGGAAGAGGCGCTTGACGCACGAACTTTTGCGGAGATGCGCAAAGCGGTGATGGAATTGGTTTTTGTTTTCAATCAAGCCGCAAACCCGGAAACACGAGCACAGATTAATATTGCAATGTTGCCGAATTGTATTCCCTTTTCTGATTTACAACCGTTAGTGAACAAACTTATGGATCCTAGGACGGATTTACAGGGATTATTCAGAACGAATTTAGCGGTGTTGCAAGAACTGTCTATGCGGGATTATCTCAAGTTAACAAAAGAGCGCGGCGCTTTTTATGACGAAGTATCGAAAAGTGTTACTCCGGCCAGTGGTGATCGATTAGGTTTATTTACCCGAAGTATTCAAACAAGAATGCAGCAAGAAATACAAAAACAACTGAGTGATTGTCGTATCCTTGATGCAGACGGTAGATTTAATCTCAGCGCGCTTTCTGAAGCACAAATAAAAGCACAATTGATAGCGCTTGAAGCAGCGTATAACCAACGTGCTCATGAAGAAGGAAAACAGGCTGTCGATATGTATGAAAAGCAAGAAGCTTGTCAACGGAGATTCTTGGATGGGTTCAGTACACTACCGCTTCTACCCGTTGACAGTGAGTTAATTCGTGTGGTGATCAGTGGGGAGGTAGAGAACTTAAAGAGTCTGTTAAAATGCGATAAAACAGCATTGAATCGACCCTTATACGATTCATCAAAACTCATCTATGGAAAAACGCTTTTATATTTAGCCTGTGAATACGGTCAATTACCCGTTATCGAATATCTTTTAGCTAATAATGCAAGAGCCGATATTCCAGAACAGCAGGATGGTTATTACCCCATTCAGGCGATTTTTATGCCTAGAGCAGGGAATGATGCGCATATTGCAGAAGCGAAATGGGCCTCTCCTGAAACAGAAAGACAAGCGCTCGATCTTTTACAAGCAGCGTGGAAAAAAGAGCAGAAAAAGAATCCCGGGATGATTGCTTTAATTGAATTGCATGGCGCTTATCATAGAACATTATTACATACTGCTGTGCGCTTCAGAGATCTGACTGGATTGGCATGGTTATTTGAGTGCGGCGCTGAAAAATTGTTATCTATTCAAGAATCCACGCCGGAACATTTATTGCCATTGCAAGTTGCCGTAAAGAGCGGAGATATGCATGTTGCTGACTTTTTGTTGACGCATCATGCAGATCCGCATGCCATGAATCGGAACGAAGAATCGGCGTTGATGATGGCGCATTATTGTCAACGAGAGGATTTAATCAAACTTTTTTCACAATATGGACATACGTTATCTTTTTCTGAAATACAAGCGATTGATAGAGGAAAGCAACGTGGCTTTGTGAGCAAAGCTATTTCCCTGGAAGAAATTTTCGCACGCCAAGATAAAGTGCAAGGAGAAATGCGAGCCGAAGCGATGGCGGTAGTAAATGCGGGTCAAGTCAGTCAAGAAATCGCTATTCCTGCTGCTGCGCCAAGAGTTGCTGCCTTGATGGCTCAACAAGGATTGCTCCCATCGCCCCCGGTTGCCAGGAGTGAGAGGAGTGGCGGTGGAATTTCACCACAACCACTCAGAATCCCCGGGCGATAAATCATGTGGTCTGATGCTATTTTAATAGATCAACTCGAAACTTACGTTACAAGAAAGCAATATGCCCAAAGTTATGAACATTTAACGTTGGTCTTCACAGCGCTCTTAGGTCATGAGCAAGAATTAGAGAGCGATCAAATTAGAAGATTCTTGTCAGCAGTTCATTTTATTGTGTTGGAGTTAGGCGCACTAGCTAAACCTCAGGGTGAAGCGCTGACGCTAGACAAAAAAATCTATTTAAAAATCACAGAGTTTTTTGAACGATTAACGATTGTAGCGAAAAGAAACCCCGCTTTTGCATTGGAATTTAACGAGATTTTACAAGCATTCTATCTTGAACAAGGAAATGTTTATCGAGCTTTAGCAAGAGGTGCTTATCACCAACCCGAGCAAGGGTACTTAGATGCACGCCAAAAATATAGCACAGCGCTAGAGGCCTATCATAAGAGTTGGCGAATATCTGCTGCAGCGCAACAAGGGCAAGCGGCGCTTAGAATCAGTCAGACGATAGCAGAGATTCGATATAGCATTATTCGCGAAGATTATCGTTCAACATACGATCCACACGAAAGCGTTAGACAATTAACAGAATATGGGATGTACCAAGAAGCGGAGCATTACGATGATGCTTTTATGGGTTTTTATCAGCATATTATTACCACAGCGTCCAAGCAGTTAAATTTGAATGACGATGCAGCGCAATATCGCGCATTAGTAGAAATCGTACTCCCTTTTCTCGATAAACTTGAAAGTGATGGAAAAATTCAAGCAGGCATAGCGATTGCCGGAACGCTCTATAGGAATGGCAAAACCACAGAAGATGAATTTGCCCGTAATTTATTAGCGCGATATACGCATTTAACCAATGTTGGACAAGGGACTGAGCCTGCCGTTAGACATGAATTGCTATTGCCCGTCTCGAGATGGGAATCAGAAAAAGCAAGACTGCGAGCACTTCGAGGACGTTTTGATGATATTCCAACGACGACCTATCGAGCCATTCAAAAACAGTACACCCAAGAAATCGTCGCATTTTTAGGCGATAAAGCGCATCGGGCCGCACAACTTTTTCAACATGCGCCCTGCCGTTATCAGCTGGTTGGATTAGGGTCGATGGCGCGAGAAGAAATGAATCGCTTTTCAGATGCTGATATCGGTATGTTGTTAGAGGATAGCGAGGCATTAAAAAGTGATCCAGACAGACCCGATAAGCTCGTTGAAGTGAAAAGATTTTTCACGAAATGGTTTGATTTATTCACTTTGGAATTAGAAGCATTAGGAGAAACGGAAGCACATTCTGGATTGTTCTTCGATGACATGAATAAAGGCAGTTTGAGCAAAGTGTTGCAAGGATATGTCAATACGCCGCAAGGAATATTGACAGAGCTTTCCCCTCAAAGCCTAATCACTAGTCAAACATTGTTTGAAGACCATAGTTTTTACGCCTGGTATCGCGGTGTGATTCCGATTTATGGCGGAGGCGCACAAAGCGCTCAACATTTAGTTAGAGAATATCGCGCTTTGTTATGGCAAGCATTAAGAGAGGGAGAAAAACATCGAGCGATTGCAGAACGCTATTTAACGACGCATCTTCAATTGTTTGCGCAGAAAGCATTAACTGATGAGATTGATTTAAAAGAAAGATTTATTCGTCCGTTTACTTACCTCTACAGCGATTTAGGGCTTTATTATGGAATTGAAGCATACGATTTAGAAGGGATTGTTGAAGGGCTCAAACGAAGTGATATGGATCCTGCTTTTCTTCAGGTTTTTCAATCGCAACATCAATTCATCCATGATTTAAGATGCCGAGTGCATCGCCATTACGGAGAAGAGCACGATACGGTCAGTCTTGCCGAAGGAGCAAACCCAACGCCAGGTGCGACTTATCATTTAGATCCCGCCGATCGAAAAGGGTTGGCAGGAGTTCATGGTTTTTTACAGAGCATGGCTCGACAAATTCCCCGACTTCTCGCACAAAAAACAACACAGCCCTTCAATCCCATCACCGAAGATTTTCGGTGTTTGCTTTTAGCCGATTTCAATGCGGCTTTAATTGAAATGCAAAAAGAATTCACACGACAAATCAATACGCCTCAAGCAATCGATCTCGAAGCGTATTATCGATTACGCCTACAAATAGAAGAGCTCGAGAAACGATTGATCGCATTACATAAGCGATCGCTCTGGACGGAAGCAAAAGTATTGCTCTATCAACAGTTATTTGATGAGTTTAAAGATTTACGAAAAAGTTTATTGTTTAAATATGAAGCGAGACCGAAAGAAAGGTATTGGATTGAAATACCAAGCAGTAAAATGACGCAAGCTGCTGCACTACAAGCGAAGATAGCCGATTGGATACAGCAAGACCAAGCGCAACTCGCGCCTTTAGTGCCGGAAGATTTTATTCATCAACACCCAGAAATGATTCGCGCGCAGGTTGAGCTTTTAATCAAACAACAATCGAGCCTTCAAGCTTATCAAGCGCTCTACGTTTTACTGCCTTTTTATTGGCAAGAACGATTGATCGAACGGCTACCACGAGAAACTTATGAATTATTGCGCCCGTTTTTAGATTCTCATCCCTTGCCAGACGGAACAAGACCCGGCGTGATGCGCGATCGAGTACAATTTGAAGAAGGCTTAAAAAGTTTATTTTTACCCGCATCATCAACGCCCACAACAGATCGAAGCGCCATTACGCTTGCGTATGCGACTTTTACGCAAGCGCAAGAAGTGAGCGGCCGCTTAAAACCTGAAATTGCAGCACAATTTCAAAGCATACCCGAACGTTTAGCCGCAGAACGACCTCGTAGTGCAACAAGCGATCGATCGCATAATCATTTGGTTTTCCCCATCATGATCGATGGCCAAAGCTATCACATCAAAGTTTTTCCTGAATTTCCCGTATTCGAAATTGCCGTTTCGCTTTTATATGATTCGATCATCGGTTGTTGCGGCGTATCGAAATCAGTTCTCGCTTGTGTGACGATTGTAGGACAGGATTATCCGATTTTGATTTCACAAACAGTACCCGGCGTACCACTCGACGAATACTTAAAAACACAAGCTAATCCTTCAATCGATAAGTTTAGTCAACTTGCATTGATGCACCTATTGCTGCCGCCAGAAGACGCTAAGAAACAAAATTTTGTTTATCATCCATTACTCAACACGATTATCGGCATTGATAACGATCATGTTTTTACGCCGCCCGTTCTCGAAAGAACACTGAGGCGTGATCAAATTATGATTAAAGCAGTATTATTCTGCTTTGATCAAATGAAGAGACCCTTTAGCGAAGAATCCACCCGAGAGTTTCTCGCGCTCACACCGCTATATGTATTAGATCTTTGGCTCAAAGGATTACACCATTACGCCCTCCAAGCCAAACAACTCTTCAAAGCAGAAAATGTTTCAGTGTGGGAAAGAGCGAAAATTCCGAAATCAACAGAGAATCGCTATTATCAAAACAGCGTTGTGAGCTTTCAATTACCGTCCGAATTAGTGAACCGTCTTTATCAACAAATGATGACGATACAACACTTATTAAAGCAAAATGCACACATCACCCCCTACGAGCTACTCGGCCTATTAGCCCCAAGCATCAGTGAATATTACGGCAGATTACTCTCACTGCCAGAAGCCTCTGTATCTGAGCGATTTGCCCACGTCGAGCGAGAACTCTACGGCCCCGCGGTACAATCCAGCCAATATTTAACAATAGTCAAAAGCGTTGGAAGTCGCTTAATGCCCATCGCTCATCCAGAGCAATCCTGCACTATTCCTCAATCTCAACGAGAATTAGCCAAAGTGGATCAACAATACCATCTTGTTTTTGGGATGAGAGCACGGCTCGAGCAAGGAGAAAGCGCTAAAATCATAGAAGGACTATTGCCTTATTTTCAAGTGCAAATCATGAATCATCTCGATTGGAGCGTTCTATCCACGGCACAACAAAAAGCGCTGCTCGTGCGATTAGCTGACCCTCAATTAAATACCGTCATGAGAAAACTCACGATACGAGGATGTCAATTATTAACCGATAGTCTATTGGAAAGAATTCTCGCAGGAAAAACGTACTTACAAGCGCTTCATATTGAATTTTGTGATGAGCTAATCGAAATGATTTTACCTGATTTGCCGCAATTACGACGATTGGAAGTCAGACGCTGTTTTTCACTGCAAAAGATACGCGCACCGAAAGAAGGAAATCTGATTGTTTTAAATCAATTGAAGATTATAGCGCTTGAGCACTGCAGGCATTTAACGATTGTAGATATTCAATTTAATCACGAGATGAAAGATGAATGCTATTCGGTTGAGTTAGGGATTCATCAATATTTAATACGAGGTCATGAGCGGGCAGAACGTTTTTTAAGTATCGCTATCGAAAAGTGGAAGACAGACGAGCCTCGAGGGTTTAGCTATCTTGAAGCTTGGTATTATCGAGGGCTAGCCGCGCTCTGTTTAGGCGAAAGAGAATTAGCGCTGAGATGTTTTGCGCGCGTGATGCAAGGACATATTTTATTATTAGGAAGTTGCCTTCGAGAAGGTGAGGGAAATCCGAGATTAGCCGAACAACTCGAACAATTATGGACTGATTACAAAATCGAAATCATGACGAAATTGATGACGCACAACGAAGGCGCTTCGTCTGCGTCATCATCATCTGAACCATCCCCCCAAAATTTGATGATGGTGTTAACCATACTACAAGAAAAACAACGTAATCGCATGGCGAAAATTTACGCGAGAATTTTCGCCAGTTTGTTGATTGATGCTTCCGCGAGACAAGACTTGATGATGAATGCAAAAACATATTTATTTGCACGAATGAAAGAAGTTTTAATTGCAGCAGCGATACCCGCACCATTTCCGCTTTTATTTGGCCCTGATATCGCACCATTACCCGAAGAAGCGGTGAGAACACTCGCAGAAAAAACGCCCATACCTGCAGCGATCAATAATCCCGTTGATTTAAGACATTTATTTAGAACGCTTAACTTGCAAACAATCAATCGACAATGGGGTCAGTTTTTTAGCTTACCGATGGTGAGAGAAAGATTGCCTGCTAAAAATCCGGAGGTGATGCAGGCGATGGACAAGCTTTACTTACCTGACTCCCGTCTCAGGCCGCCTATAGTTTCGCGCGAGGAACAACTAATGCTAAAACAAAAGCCACAACCCAGATATTCTTTTTCTGAACTTTGCGCTGCGGGGATTCCGTTGAGCGAAGATTCAGTAGAAAAATATTCTTTCGCTGTGCCAGGGCGGCCTTACAGAGTTGCTTGCTGCGGGTATTATGGAAAACACGGGCTGCAGGAGGCAACCGGACTTAAAGATCCTGTCAGTTGCACTCCGACAGGGGTTAACTTTACCCTTCCATTCTTTACGGAAGTTACAAGCAATTTGCAGTTTGCATTCGAATTTCGATGGTTGGCGGAACAAGGCCGCTTTATGACAATAAACCGTTCTTACATCAGGGGATGCAAGGCCGCTTTATTTTTTCAGGGTGATAAGGGTTTGCGTTTTTCTTTTGATGTTTGGTATGCTCAATTGGGGTGCTTTAACGAGCTTCTTTTTAATCGCGACGATTATCAGCCTCCACCTTGTGTTTTAGTGACTTTTAGTGATAATCCGGAATGTGATAAAATGAGAATGGACACATTTAAGCACGATGCTCGCGTTACGCATCATATCCAAATTCCCTATGGTAGCACTTTATCGCCACAAGAACTTTGTGCGGTGCTCACGGGAATACCGGACGGACATTTTGTAAAATCGGATCGAGCGTCTTACGAAACATATAATCAACGGCAAAGGCAACGCGAGGCCGAATATGCTGCAGCGTCTTCTGGGCAAGAGTTAGCCTCATCGGCTCTGCAAAAACGCCGATGATTTTTTAAAAGGCATGTTCAAGCGTGCCCATTGGTAGAAAATAATAACCAAGTTAAAATTTTATGATGATCATCGCCCAGCAAAATAAATTTAAAACAAAAATCTTTGAGAAGAAAGATTTTCTTAATATTCTCTTAAGAAAAGCGGAGTATTATTTAACCAATAAAGAGCAAATAAAACGTAAGTCGAGACGGCTTGCGGAAGTAATGGAAAATAGTACATTATTTTATGTTTTGGCAAGCGGAAAAGCAAAGGGTGCGCTAGAGTTAAAATAAATTTATTAAACGAAGGATGTGTACTTATGCAAGAGCAACAGCAATTTCCATTCGGCTCGGAAAGGCAATTTAGTTATGCTTCGGAAGCAGATCTCATAGCGTCGCCTGCAACGCAGGCGCTGATAGGGCGTATTGACTTACCACCTCAAACCAAAATAGCGACGTCGTTGCCTTATTTTCTTAGCCCGCAGGGGTTGATGGAAGTGTGTAAAAAGACAGGCACGCAACACGAAATAGATTTGCTAATGGTAGAGAGTAATGGCAATGCGTATATGTATGCACCGAGGATACAAGAAGATGCGATTTTAAAAGATATACATAGAGACGGCGTGCGTTTTGTAAATATGGGGAGCACTCCGCCAGAAACGAGGTCTTTTTCCTCGGGGGATGTATATTATAAAAAACCAGCACCTCGTTACTTATGGAGGGATGGCCAAGCTCCGTCGCCAGAAAAAACAGACATCATCCCTCCTCCTCAAGGTGTGAAGGTGACGTCGCAGTGGAAACATGCGAGTCTTGCTCATTTTTTACAATTTCAAGGTCCGCAAGAAATTCGGGGTGAGACCACTTCTATTCCGAAATCGTGGCTTAGATTAACTAGGGGATTCACCCAAAGGCAAGGACTAGGGGGGATAATGCTGAGCATTAGTTGCATGTACACGGATGTTGCCAGGGAAGTGCTACCCCCCACCATGCAGATAGAGGATACCGTGATCGATAGAGCAATAGTTCGCGCTGATGGTGTTTGGATGATGAATGAAAGCGCTTTTTCCGTGAAAAAGCGTGATGGTGAGTTGATCCTTATAGGCAGGGTGGAGGACATTCTACAGTACAATGAAGTTGTTTCAGAAAATTCTTCTGTTGATCGTGTATGGCAATACTCAGATCATAGTGCAAGGTTTGATGATCCAGCTGTTCTGAAAGTGATGTATGGTCAGCTTGCGCCGATGGATTTTGTATTGGCAGATAATATTTTAAAAAGCCCAACTGATTTTAAATTTCAAGAAGACTATGCTTGGTGTTCTGCTTCTGTTGAAAGAAAACAACAAATTTTATGGTTAGCATTGTCGAGAGATGTTTCCGGGCGGCTAATGCATCGAGTGAGCCAAGAGTCCTCTTTTAAAAGACTATTGCAAGGATTACCAGATGGCGATGTTCAGCTATTGCAAGACGTTTTGCAAAAAAGAGTGGAAGCAGTTCGATGGTCAGAAACTCGAGGGATGTTACTTACTGCGCGACAATGGAAACCATTAGCTACTGCTGCTCTCGCCGAAGCGAATCGAGGATACGATTATCAGATGATGGTGTCGTATTTAAAGAATTTGCATCTGCAGCCTAAGCAAGAGGCAATCGAGGTTATCTTGCGGACAGCTCAGCAGTATCAAGCAAGGCGCATTGCGCCATTCTTTGCTAATTTTTTGAGACGGGCTGTGTATGCTTTTCAAGATACACAATACGTCTACGAGTGTATTCCGCCCGATCTTAACAAGATTTTTCAAAGCGTTGAGTTTTTTAACATAACCTTGTCTAAAAAGGCTGACATAGTTAATAAAATTTGCCAATTTCAAAACAACCCGCTTTTTGTACAATTTATGGTCGCTTCTTTCGGGAAATGTGCCATAAGATTATCGGAGGGTGCGGCGTGTGAAAGTGAGTTGAATGCAATTTCCAGAGATATCGAAATCTTTGAAATAGCTGACAATCTTGCGGGTTCGGTCGTTAACGCGCCAGAAGTTAACGTTGATCGACAAACAGATTTAGCTGATATCGCGATCGAAAGCTTTTTGGCAAATGAAGCGTGGATATTTGCTTCGCATGAGGATAAAAGAAAGATACTATGTTTAGCCATGGCAATGGATAAAACAAAAAATCTGGAGCATAGATTATTGCCCACGAGTTTAGCTCTTGCTCATTTTTCACAAAGAGAATTTGAAGTATTACAAAGCCTTGAACAGATAAAGTGGAAAGATCGGGGGAGAGATGGCGCTGCGTTGTACCAAAAAGTTCACTTGCTTAAGAGCACAGATATTTCATACACACAAGAGGCCTTTGGTGATCAAGAGGTTGCCTTTCTTGCAGCGCTTCTAGATGCAGAAAATCTACCAGATGAGAGTGGTCAACGGTTAAGTGCGAAGCTCGTGCCACCAGAATCAAATATCATTCGCGACGTGGTATTGTGTTTTGATGAGGATGAACGCGACTATGCGGGTTTGCGCTACTACGTGGGTGAGCGCCGCACTGAAGCTGTCGCTGCGGAAGATCGCATTTATGCTTTCGAAATGCCGAACGCAATAAGAATACTACAAACGATGGTTCAAGCAATAAATCCAGCAGCTTTTGGTAAACGAAAAGATAGCGCTACTAGCGTGCAAGAAACAGCTCAACGTATCATCGAGGAAATTAATCAGCGCTTTTCTTCATCCGAAGACAGGATGTTGCCCAAAAACGCGTTCCCCTTGTTAAAAAGTGTTTTCGATAGTCTTCAGCGATTAAATCCAGAGGATACACTTGCTCCGGGAGCGGTGTTAAAGAAGCTAGAAGCCATAGAGCAACAGCTTTATCCTTTGGGAGCCAGGCTTTTTGGGACGCTCACACCTCAGCAGGGAAGAAGGGCGATGGCAGCATCTGCTCCATGGTCAGCTCCGGCGACAATGCGAGAGCCTCATCGTGTTGATTTACCAAGTGAGGCACCGTCGACGTCTTCATCTCCTGCTCCTGTGCGAATATCTTCGCCTTTAGGGACGCCATCACCTGCGTCTTCGCCGGTTCAAGGACAGTTGCCAGTTGAGCAACCGACGACTTCGGCAAAACTAGCAGAAAAACCAGCGAAAAGGCCGGGAAGGTTAGCTAGGATTTTTGGTGGTATCATGATGGTTGTTGGAGCGGTTTTAGCTGTCACCATAGTAGGCCTTATTCCCGGCATGATTGTGGCTGGGATCGGAGCGATTGTTTATACAGCAGGGGAGGCAAGAGCTATGAAAGCAGAAGCTGCTGCCTCGCAGGAAGAACGACAGAAAACTGCTGTTGCCGCATCACCTTCTAGGACGCCAACACAGGTGCCAGTTGAACCTGCTTCGTCTGCAATTGTAACGCCTGCTAGCCCACAAGGCACCGCGACAGGGCCAGAAGCTTTGTCTCCGTCTAGAGTTGCAACACCCACACAGGACGCAGTTCTATCGCCCGAAGCAACACCTATGCCAATCGCAAAGACGAGACTACAATTACAGTTCTCAACAGGGGCTCTATTAGAAGGACTTTCGCCTCCACCGAGCCCAAGAACTGCCGTCAACCAATCAGCTGATGTTGTAGCAAGTCAAAAACGGACGGATGAAATAGCAGCAATAGCAGCCGCGGCAGCTGCGCCATCACAAATAACAGCCACAGTAGTCACAACAGTGGCTACAGTTACCGCCGCCGCCATAGCTGCCCAACAAGTAGCAGCCATAGCTGCCCAACAAGTAGCAACAGCCAGAGCGCAAGAAACACATGAAATATTATCAGTAGGAGGACCATCATCATCGCCCCGTACGTAGTTAAAATCAAAAAGCATTAACAGAAGCGCTAAAAAGCTGTAATTTAATCCCTTATTTTGGTATCTTCCTAAATGATGGAGCAAATGGTGAATGGAGGGTTGAAAAATGCTTGAGTACCTGTCTAAATTACATACTGAGTTATCTCAACAAACAGATAAGAATGAAAAATTCTTACTAAAAATAGATGCGACCCTAGAAAAGTATGGGCAAACGACTGACCCTGAAGTAATCGAACAATTACGAACAAATAGGGGAAATTTAGTAAAAAACGTGAAGATAGGTCGTGACAGATTAGCTTTGCTAGCTTTTTTTCTCAATCTAAGGCTATCAATGTCTACGACATCAAACACGGAAACAGATTACACAAGATTAGAATTACTCACTATTCCATCCTCGTTTCCTGGCGATGGAACTTCGCAAATACCCGGAATGCTAACTTCTGCTTCCTCAAGCACATTATTTTCTTCTGCCTCGGGCCGTTCTCTTGCTTCGCCGTGCTCAATGGTTTCCGGATCTCCGCCTGCTTCGCCATCCGAATCACAAGAAGAAGTGGGAGCTCTTCGAACGAGCAGTCCACCACGCCGATAATCAATCGCCATAGCTTGATGGATTTTTCTATACTGATTTTTATAACAGAATTGATGAATGAGCAAGGATTCTTGCTATGATAGAATCTGTCTTAAGTTTGGTATTTTGTGTTGACTGAAATATTTTTTATACTGCGGCGTAAAAATCGAAGCGTGACTTTAAGACGAGCTTGATTCTAAGAATTGATTCTTATCGACAATGCAATGAATAAGATCGTCATCCCGCGGGATGACGGAGGGATTGGATTGCTTCGTCGCTCACGCTCCTCGCAATGACGAACATGAGGCGCGGGATGACGTTCGTAGTTTTACTGGAATCCAAAATACAATGAGGAGCGCAGAATGATTTATTTTATTACCCACTCAAAACAACATAGAGCCAATCGTTTTTAATCTATAAATACAGCGTTAAAATGTGCAGAAAAATTTTTTTCTGTGCGAGTTGACTGAAGACTTTGTTTTTTCTCTCAGGTATACAAATTTTACGTATTTTTCAGATAAGGTAAGATAATGACTGTCGTTCCGACATCGATGAAATTTTCATTGAGCCATTTAGCGGCAATAGGAGTGACTCTAATGCATCCATGGCTTGCATTATAGTCAGGTATTTCAGTGGAACCATGTATGGCGTAACCTTTGGGGCTGAAATACATGCAATAAGGCATAGGTGCCCCGCCGTGAGTTTTTAAGGGAAATTTGTGAGATATACAGTTGGCATTTCCTTTGGATATTATTTTATAGTTCCCGACAATTGTTTTACAGGATCTATCTATATCAGGGCAAAAATAACTTCCGCCGGAAGCTTTTCCGGTATTGATGCGCATGCCTTCCTTATCGTATACCGCCCATGCATAATAAGTGGGGTCAAATATAAAAATTTTGTTTCCTGTGGCAGGTCTTGTTTGCGGAAAATAATCAATCCCTTTAGCGTCACCATCGTTATCCGGGTCGTGTATTGATGAAAGGGATTTATTTTGAGGGGCAAATCCCATCGAAGTGTGCGCGGTACAGCCGGCTAGCATAATAGCCAATATGAATCCAAATACAGTTATTACTCGCATTTTTTATTTCCCTATAAAATATTAATGTTTGTTACAAAATATTCTATAGGGATGATTCCATTGCTGCAACAATCTTGCATTACTGCTTAGACGTTTTGAGAGGGCTTCGCTTGTTTTTTGGTTCTTCTCTGGATTCTGCGATCAAGTCGCGGGATGGCGAAGGACTGGATTGCTTCGTCGCTCGAGCTCCTCGCAATGACGAATTTGAGGCAGTTCAAAAAACCTATTGTCGTAACCAGCTAATCGGATTGATAGGTGCACCGTTGTGCCGGACTTCAAAATAAAGTGCCGGCGCATTAAATCCACCACTGTCACCTACTGCGCCAATAGGCTGACCTGTTTGAACAATCTCACCAGTTTTGACAGTGATGCTTTGATTGCGGCCGTACAGTGATAAATAAGAGCTGCCGTGTTGAATGATGACGAGGAGCCCAAACCCATGCAACCAATCTGCAAAAATGACTTTTCCGGATGAAATAGCATAGACGGGCTGACCCGCATTGGCGGCCACTAAAATCCCTGAAGATCGCATACGGCCATAGGCAATAGGTTCGCCGAATTGTTGAATGATTTTGCCGTGATCGACAGGCGCATGGAATTTGCTTTTCACCGAACCGAAATCCACACCCGATGTGATGGGTGGCGCTGCTTTTTGTTGTGTGATCAAGGTGCTGATAATATTTTCGAGCGCATTTTTGTCGGCCATTAATTTATTGAGTTCTTGTGTCTTATCTTGAATCGCTTTTTCCGTGGTATTCAACAATTCAGTTCTTGCACTGTGTTGGTTGCTTAGCTCGGATTGTTGCGTTTGCAAATCCTGCTGTACGCCCATGAGACTTTTTGTTTGTGATTGTAATGTCGCGGATGTGTTTTGAACTTCTTCGGCGGTCTCTTTGATTTCCTCAATCATCGCTAATCGTGCCTGATTCAGCGCTTTGTAATATTCAAGATAGCGCGCGATTTTGTTCGGATTCTCTTGGTTTAATAAGATTTTTAAATAAGGTTGCTGGCCTAAAATATAAGCCGCTTGTAATTGCTCGGCGAGCAACTGCCGTTGAAGAACCAACTTTTGTTGAGCAACGGTTAATTGCTTTTGCGTAGAGGTTAATAAATTTTTTTGTGTGGTAATTTGTTGATGTGTATGTTGAATTTTTTGAGAGAGAGAGCCGATATTTATTTCAATTGTTTTCAAAGAGGTTTGAATTTCATTTTTTTTCGATTGAAAGCTGATGATGTTCTGTTTGACCGTGCTAATTTGTGTAGCGATCGCTTGCAGCTTGGCTTTGTTATTATTGATCGAGTCAGATGCATAGACTGTTGTTTGCCAACAAAGTGCCAGGCCAACTAACAGCCGCGGGATGACGGTCGCGAGATGACATTTTCCCTCAATCTTCAATCTTCAATCCTCAATCTTAAGTTAATTCTACCACCGAATGCCCTGTCATTTCGGGCGGAATCGGTAAATCGATCAACGATAATATTGTCGGTGCAATATCACATAAAGCGGCATTTTGTGCAACTTGCGCTGAGCGACCAACGTAAATAAAAGGAACGGGATTAGTGGTGTGTGCTGTGTAGGTTTGCCCTGTGCTTTCGTCAAACATCAGCTCCGCATTGCCATGGTCGGCTGTGATGAGTGCTTCCCCGCCGACGGCCTGAAGCGCATCAATGACTTGTCCGAGACAGTCATCCAAGCATTCCACCGTTTTAACCGTGGCTTCAAAATTTCCAGTATGTCCGATCATGTCACAGTTGGCGTAGTTGCAAATGATGACGTCATATTTTTCACTGTGAATGGCTTCAACGAGCTTTTCAGTTAGTAGCCGAGCGCTCATTTCTGGCGTTTCATCATATTTTTCGACCTTAGGCGAGGGGATTAAAATTTTATCTTCTCCCTCGAGATTGTTTTCGAGGCCACCATCAAAGAAGAAGGTGACGTGCGCATATTTTTCCGTTTCGGCAATGCGTAATTGGGTTTTGTGGTTTTTTGCTAAATACTCACCTAACGTATTGGCCAATGATTGTGGTGGAAAGGCGATGGACACAGCCAATGTTTCATCATATTGGGTGAGCGCAACGTAATGAGC
>MGXH01000018.1 GCA_001801305.1 Gammaproteobacteria bacterium GWE2_42_36 | reverse complement strand
GTGATGATGATGCGTATAAAAAAGACCTGCCCGATCTATCGACGATAACGGGCAGGCTCAGTTTGAACTGACATCCTTTTTGTTTTTGACTTACTTCCTCTTTTATCTTCTTGTTGTTATTAGTGTATTTTTTATCGCTGCTGATAACGCAAAATTGAAGGCTTACGTTTAATTCTTCGATGAGCTGCTTGGTTAGGCTTAATGCCGTTGCTTCACCGGCTTGATAGAGATGGTAAAAACGACTAATGATGCCATCGAAATAAGGCTTCGTTGCTTCTTCCGTCGCTTCAAGGGTGATGGTGAGACTTGTTCGTAACGCATTCGTTTTTTGATTCTCTTGTAAAGCGATATCGATTTCTCCATCGAAAATACTTTGTTCTAAAAAGGTAATGAGGCTTAACAGAACAAAGTAAATTCGATATTTGTTACCCAAAAAGGTTTCGGACAAATCTTTGGGATAATGAATGCTGATTGCACGATCGTATTGATAAGGACGTACTAAATCGCTAATCTGATAGAGCAATCCTTTTAAATTAAATACACTGTTTACTTGTGTTTTATGCTTATCTAAATCGGCCATCAACATCAAAAGCGTTTGTGTCAATCCGAATTGCTCTTCGGCAGAAGCTAATAGGATTTCGAGGTGTTTCTTTTGTTGTGAGGATTTCGCTTCATCATGAACCTTTTCAAGTAATTCCGAAAATCCAATGTGAAGCGTTTTGAGCGTATGCGTAATACTGTCAATTATTTTTGTTTTTTCTGTAGCGGAAGATTGCGACGCCAAAATCAATTTAGAATATGGCGCTACATCGCGTCGCTTCATTGAATTCAGTTTTTGTTTTGTCACCATCTCATTTTCTCCGTGATAGTTTTTTATTTCTGAATCAGTAAACTTTCGTATTTACTTCAACTTCAGACAACCACCGGTTGACACCCCAAGGTCGCATTTGTTTTTTGTACGCCTGGAAAGAACCAACTAAAAATTGAAGGTGCAGGATAAAGAAAGATTTGACGGTTTGGAATAGAACAAAAGACAGATAAAATTTACATGAAAACTTTTCAGGCAAATTGAAACGGAGATGAATTTAGACTAAAGTTATGATTAGAAATCAAATCAAGCTTATGCTTTCTGCTTTAACTTGTTTTATTTCTTCCCATCCTAACAAGACCCTTTAAGAAAACACTTGATTCACAAAATGGCCGTATCGCATATTTATCTGGCATAGTCATCAGTACAGGATCATCTTTTGGTAAACACTGAGGGATCTGTAATAGTCCAGTAGTATCTGGTATGGTATGAAAAAAATCAAAGGTGACTTTAGTGGCTAATTCGCATATAGGCAGGTTCCATTTCAACGGAGCATCTTTTTCAAGCTCTTGCCGTAAATCGTCAAACAATATTTTGACGTCCTTCGTTATGCGCATGATATTTGAAACTTCTCTGGTCTTCGGCATTCCCTCAATTAACGCTGGCTCATTAATTGAATAATAAGCGAATTTATTACTTTTTAATGAAAAATGATGTGGAAGCATTATGGTTGGGACATAATTTAGCCCATAACAGCCTAAAAAAATATCTTGCAATGTTTTCGTTGGAGCTAATTTTTCAGCGTTATCTGATGGGGTGAATGAAGGAAGCCCGCCTAAACCAATAGTAATAAGATGTTTTAAAGTTTCTAATTGATATGACCCCCACCGAGCACGATTGTTTTTAATAGTTAAAGAAAACTGGTGCCAAATAAGATTAAAGGTTACCAAAAATCGCCAAAACATAGATTGTTGCCAAACTGTTTTATATAAATAGTTTTGCAAAGTTGGCCACGCATTCTTTTTTTGCAATTGATCAAACCATTTTTTGGAAAAAAACAAGACCTCACTATCCCATGACGTTGGAAAGTTTTGACTTTGAGTTAATTCTGCAAATACTTTCCAGTGATCTTTAAGTCGAGCAGGCGCCTTTATTCGCACTCCAAATTCTTTTTGTAACCGCTGATAACCGGATCTCTCGGTGATTTTTGGTAACATAAATAAGGATCTTGCTCCAGAAGAAACATTCCATGAGAGTTTAATTAAAAAAGAATTTAATGGGTCAAAAGTTTCCCACACTCCGAACAAGGATCCTTCTGAAAAAATGGTTAGCGGAATCAAATAATTCCCTGTTTTAGTATGTAACTCGCTTTCCTTTGACAACATCATCCCCATCGGAATCGTTCGATAAGATAATTGTTCCTTTAATTTTGCTGGAATTGTGTGATGAGTTAATGGAACTAATTGATTGGCGCTATTAGGTAAATTTAATACAGCGGTATCAAAAATCATCGAGCCAAAAGGATATTTTACCGAATATAGTTCATAGCTATCATTGGGCGAAACGCTATCAACAGCAGCGGCAAAATCTGGATTAACCTTTGAAACACGATCTCTGATTTTTTTCCATGTTGTTGTTTGAATGGTTGATCTAGTTTTTTTATTTACCACGCATAGCTCCTTAATAAACAACATTTTCCTTGATCATGACCGGAGTATTCTATTTCTTTTTGATCAAAAAATCTACATTGCTGCTAAAATGGAAAAAAACAAGCGCATAAAACATTGAAGCCCTGACTCAAGCAATCATCCTGACATATATCTCTCCAGCTCGACATCCTATCTCGCGTTCAACGTGCTGCATAGCCCTCGCGTGAGCCCCCCTCACCCACGCTCTTCTTCGAGCGCACAGGTGGGCTTAATCACACTCCATTCTTTGCATCCTGGACATTGCCAATGCAGCGTTTTTCCTGAAAAACCGCAAAAACTGCATTGATATAATGGCGTCTTAGCAATCAATTTTTCCATCAATGCCGATAAAATACGTAAATCATTTTTTGCCTTTTCATTTTCTGTAATCGGCAGGTACATTTTGAGCAGATGATGCAATCCGACAATCGACGGATGTTTTCGCACATAATCCGCCACAAAATCAGTGGCCACTTTATCACCTCGCCATTGGCGAATACGTTCTGATAATAAAGTCGCAATAGGAATATTTCGCTCTTCTTCGAGCGCACAGGTGGGCTTAATCACACTCCATTCTTTGCATCCTGGACATTGCCAATGCAGCGTTTTTCCTGAAAAACCGCAAAAACTGCATTGATATAATGGCGTCTTAGCAATCAATTTTTCCATCAATGCCGATAAAATACGTAAATCATTTTTTGCCTTTTCATTTTCTGTAATCGGCAGGTACATTTTGAGCAGATGATGCAATCCGACAATCGACGGATGTTTTCGCACATAATCCGCCACAAAATCAGTGGCCACTTTATCACCTCGCCATTGGCGAATACGTTCTGATAATAAAGTCGCAATAGGAATATTTGGAAATTCTTCGAGCACGTTTTTAAAATATAAAAACATATCCTTCCCTTTTCCCAGCGCCTGATAGGCCACCGATAAGGGTAAAATTGCTTCTGAAAAAAAAGCGACGTTTTGTGTGCGAATACGTTTTAATGATCGAATCGCTTGTTTATAACGCTTCAATTCCATTTCCAATTTAGCAAGCAGCAAACTAGCACGTACGCAGCGGCTATCTTGCGCAAAAGCTTTTCTTAAATACATAGCAGCGCGAGAGAAATGCCGACGTTTAAATTGTTCATCGGCCAATTCACAATAATAATGAGCGATTGCAATCGATTTGTCTGGTTTAATTTTTTGTGCGACTTGAATGGCTTTTTCCCATTCTTTTTCTTGCTCGTAAATGTCGAGCAAATTGAGCAGGCTTTTATGCTGATATTCGCCTTCTTCGATTAATGTTAAAAATAATTTTTCAGCGCGATCCAGTAATCCTGCGCTAAAGTAATCATTCGCCAAAGCAAATAACGCCTGAACACGATACGTCTTTTCCAGATGGGGTCTTGCGATTAAATTTTGATGGATACGCGTCGCGCGCTCAATTTCACCTCGCTTTCGAAAAAGATTCCCAAGCGCTAAATGCGTTTCAACGGTATCACTGTCGACTTCGACCATTTTTATAAAAACGTCAATCGCTTTATCAGACTCTTCATTGAGCAAATAGCTCAATCCTTGTAAATAGCGTTTCGATACGCGTGCTTGCTGTTCGCTGAAATCGTCATCATCATCGTCAGTATCCGGCATTAAATTGCGAACAGCAGCCAACCAGCCGGCGCCGGCTGCAAGCGGCAATAATAACAACAACCACAATGAATTCATGAATGACCTTTACGATGCATGAACGTCTTTGATCGGGATTGTACGCAAATTATCAAGCTCTTGTCGCGCCTGTTTCAACTTTTTCTTTAACTTACGGCGCTCGTGCTTTAATCGAATAATGATAATCCCCAGCGTGAAAAAAGTAATTAAAATACCAAAACCGAAAGTAAAAACGATCAAAAGGGATAGCGGTAATTGCTTCTGCCCGACATAGTAGTGAATTGTCACGGGACCTGCATTCACTAACGCAAAAGCGACACCTAAAATTAATAGAATCAGAACCATCAAACGACTGAATACTTTCATGCAATGCGCTCCTTAAATATTGATTGCTCAGTTATTCTATATGAATTTTAAATAATCGTCTTTGAGTAATTGATAACAATTTGATGAAAAAAAAGACATCAGCCACCATTCACCACGATCTCGGTGAATAGTGACTTTTTTCTTTGCGCACAATAAAAAATAATTTGCTGCGCAGATGATCCGGTTTGGTATGTCCCCTAAATAAAGCTACAGTATGTTTCTGGGTGGTGTATATCCATTATGCGCAAGTTGTGTTTCAAACCCCGCCAATACAGCATCTTCTTCATCAGGAAAACCGTGACTAGGGTCTTCTATCTTCCTAATAAAGCTGCTCGCAGCCCATCATCTCCTGAAGTAGCTTCTCGCGCTCGCTTCAACTGCTCCTTACGCGCGTCTACACGCTTGTGAATTTCTTCCTGACGTACCGCGCTTAGTTGATCTTCGGACATTACACCTGTTGTTTGCGCATCTGATTTGCAGCATGAGCAACAAGAAGGGAGTACAGCAAGCGATGCTAATCCCAGCGCTGCAAGCGCACTTCCGCCTCCTAACCCCACGGCCCACTGCGTTGCTCTTTCAGGGGCATCATTCCGCCAAAGTCCAAAAGCCACGGCAAGACTCAAAACTGAAACAACTGCACTAGCAGCGGCAGCAGAAAGCGTAACCCCTTGTACTACTTTCATACATGAAATACCGGCATGTTTCATGCCTCCTGTTTCAGCTTTATGCTCGGCAAAAAAAGCAGAATTTCCCATCGGGGCGGCTATCGTTGGTTTTGGCATAATCGTTACCTCTTATTTTATTGTAGTAATAATTGTTCTTTGATTTGACCGAACTATCTAAGGTTAGATTATAGTGCATGAAAAAACATTTCGCTAAAAAAGCCTCTTTAATTACGGAAAACGCAACTATTCACTTAAATCGTGATGATAGGAATTCCCGTA
>MGXH01000017.1 GCA_001801305.1 Gammaproteobacteria bacterium GWE2_42_36 | reverse complement strand
AAAGATGCTGTTGTCAGTAGATGATTTTGTTGACAATGGTGCTGGAAATTTAATTGCCATTGAAAGAAGGATTGAAAGCGGTGATCTATGTCGAAATCTTGTGATTGAATTGGGATAGCCCAGGCCGTGAGTAAAGCAAAAGCGTCTTGGGCTAATTTTGCAATTTGAAAAGGGGCGGTGTCGAGCGCTTTTGATTGTGTAATGATTTTTTCCCAGACACATTGTTCTTGAAAGAGAGTGAGTAATTGATGCGGTTGAATGGTTTCATTCATCAATGTTTGCTCGAAAATTTGCTGTAACCAAGTATGCCAGGGAAGGCAAGTCAGGCTCTCCCAATGGGTTATTTCTGCTTTTAATTGATGATCGCGATAGGCTTGTGTAATAAAGCGACTGAGCCGTTTGTTGGCAGTGAGTAGTGTTGTGTCTGTTGTCATTAAATCAAATAACATAAATCGAGCCTGTAAAAACGTACGAATAAAACACCTGCCGCAAATATCTTTTCAACTCAATCGGGGATTGAGGGCGGCTGATGGATCGCTTCGCGATAATTTTTAATATTTTCTGCGAATTGAATCAAATGCGGTTTTTTTGATTCTTGAAGATGCTTGATGGTTTCATCGCACTGTTGTTGATATTCAGCTTCAGTTAATTTTCCTTGAATCAATCGAAATCGCAAATAAATCAGATACGTATTGAGCACATCGGTTTCGCAATAATTGCGAATGCCTTCGATCTCGCCATTTAAATAGCCATCCCAGACTTTGTTGCCGCTCATGCCCATTTTGCCGGGAAGCCCTAACATCACGGCAATCTCATCTAATTTAGCATTCGCGCGTGTTTGATAAGCGGCGAGTACATCCATGAGGTCAGTGTGTCGATAGTGATAACGATTTAGGTAATTATTCCATTTAAAGGCATTGTCTTCTTCACCGATTTCCCAATATCGAGGGGAGGCGACGGCGTGTAATAGCGCGCGATAGTGTAGTACGGGTAAATCGAAAGTACTGCCATTCCAGCTAACTAATGTCGGCGTGTATTTTTCGATGCCAGCAAAAAAACGTTGAATGATTTCTTTCTCCGACGATTGTAAATCGCCGAGCGACCAGACCTTAAAATGTGACTTTGTTTTGAGTACAGCAGAAATGGCAACAATCCGATGTAAATGAAGCGGCAGGAAATCGGAGCCGCCAGTTTGTTCGCGGCGTTTTGTAAACATCGCTTCGCCGACTTCCTGATCGGTTAATGGGGTTGGAAGATCGTAAATCTTTCGACCGGTATTTGTATCGGGGATAGTTTCAATATCAAAAACAAAAATGTTCATAATAACCTCATTTTAGAGCGTTAATCCTATCATATAAAATCGGGATATCCATCACTTCTGAGTTCGGGATAACGGAAGACAAGCAAATGACTGGTTTTATCCATCCTCTGCTTGTCGAAACATGAGAACCACTTTACAATCTCGCATTCTTTGTATGAATTCAACCAAAATTGAATGAGGATTTTTAAGGATGCGCATTATTTTATTGGGCCCACCCGGGGCGGGAAAGGGAACGCAAGCCAATTTGATCAGCGAACAGTTTCATATTCCGATGATTTCGACCGGCAATATGTTGCGTGCAGCGGTCGCAGCGAAATCTCCGCTCGGATTAAAAGTCGAAGCTGTGATGAACGCTGGGAAACTGGTTTCGGATGATATTATCATTGCGTTGATTGAAGAGCGAGTTTCAAATTCGGATTGCGAACATGGGTTTTTATTGGATGGTTTTCCACGCACAATTCCTCAAGCAGAAGCGCTGGATGGCGTCAATCTTTCAATCGATTACATTATTGAAATTCAAGTGGATGATGAAACTATCGTGAAACGCTTATCCGGTCGCCGTGTTGCGCCGACCTCTGGGCATGTTTATCATATTCATTATAATCCGCCGAAAGTGGAAGATCATGACGATGAAACGGGTGAGCGGTTGGTTCATCGAGAGGATGATACAGAAGAAGTGATTCGAAAACGTTTGTCGGTTTATCATGAGCAAACAGAACCACTGATTCTTTTTTACGACCAGATGATGCAAACGATAGGACATCCGCGATGTATTAAAATCGATGGAACACAGTCTGTGCACGATATTCAGGCTGAATTGGCGCGTTTGTTAAAATAAATTTTCAGGGGGATCGAGCGATGACATCATTTGAAGCTATCAAAATGACCGATCGTGTTTATTGGGTTGGTGCGATTGATTGGGGTATTCGAGATTTCCACGGATATAGTACGTCACGTGGGACAACCTACAATGCCTTTTTAATTTTAGGTCAAGAACCTATTTTAATTGATACCGTTAAAAAATCTTTTTTTCCTGAAATGATGGCGCGTATTCGCTCGGTGATCGATCCTACTAAAATCCGATACATCATTTCTAATCACGCTGAAATGGATCACTCGGGCTCGTTGCCCGAAACTATTTCCGCGATTCATCCGCAAAAAGTGTTTGCCTCGAAGATGGGTGTTGCTGCATTGAAAGACCATTTTCATTTCGATTTTCCGATTACCGAAGTCAAGCATGACGAAACAATGACCGTAGGTGATACAATAATTCGTTTTTTTGAAACGAGAATGCTGCACTGGCCGGATAGTATGTTTACGTACTTTGTGAATGAAGGTGTGCTTTTTTCGCAAGATGCGTTGAGCATGCATTTAGCCTCATCGATATTATTTGCTGATCAACATGATCATTCCGTGTTACATGAAGAAGCCGCTAAATATTATGCGAATATTTTATCGCCTTATTCGCCTTTAGTGCTTCGGTTATTAAACCAGCTGCCTAATTTAAAATTAGAGCTAAAAATGATTGCACCGGATCATGGTCCGATTTGGCGAACGCCGCAGGATATCGATTGGATTATTCAATTGTGGAAAAACTGGGCGGAAGGAAAAAAACAGCGAAAAGCCGTTATTTTTTACGATACGATGTGGGGTAGCACAACGCAGTTAGCGAATGTGATAGCGGATGGTTTTCTGGCACAAGGCGTGTCGGTTAAGGTTCTGCCACTGTCTGGTTCTCATCGCAGCGATATTGCAACAGAGTTATTAGACGCATCGATTTTATGCGTGGGATCGCCAACCATCAATCAGCAACTATTTCCGACCGTAGCAGACGTTTTATGTTATTTAAAAGGATTGAAATTTCAATCGCTCATCGGACAGGTATTTGGATCTTATGGTTGGGCTGGGGAAGCGATCAAACTAATGCAAACGGAATTACAAGCGATGAACGTTAAATTGATTGGCGAACCGGCCTCAGTCAAATATGTGCCCACTGAAGAAGCATTATTGGGTTGCCGGGCTTTAGCTAAAACAATCAGTGATCAATTAACATGAGTTCAATTGATAAAAAAGCTTTGTTGAAAATCCAGTATGGGCTTTACATTGTCACTTCGCTTCGAGATGACCAACTGAATGGCCAAATAGCGAGTGTCGTTTTTCAAGTGACCTGCGATCCGCCGAAAATCGCGACTTGTTTATCTAAGAATACGCTGACGCATGAGTACGTTCAAAGCAGTGGCGTATTTGGCGTGTCGTTACTGGAAAAAGAGACTTCGATGCCATTTATTGGGCGGTTCGGATTTCGTTCTGGGCGCGATATCAATAAATTTGAAAACATTCACTATGAAATCGGTTTGACAGGATGCCCGTTAGTTATAGATAATGCACTGACGACATTGGAAGTGAAAGTGACACAGTCAGTTGATGTAGGGACGCATACACTGTATGTGGGCGAATTGATTAGCGCGAAAGAATTAAAAGTAGGGGAAGCGTTAACGTATGAGTATTACCATACTTTTAAAAAAGGCAAATCGCCGAAAAATGCGCCGACTTATCAGGAATGCAGTTGTTCTTGAGGGTGTAGAAAAAACAGTGTTGTCTATTGCTTTGTAGCGAGCTCAGTTAATTTATAAAAGGAGAAAGGTCATGAATAAATATGTGTGTACTGTATGCGGATACATTTACGATCCTAGCGTGGGCGATCCGGATCATTCTATCCCTGCTAATACGGCGTTTGAAGCATTACCAGACGATTGGCAATGCCCTTTGTGTGGTGTGGGTAAAAGTGATTTTCAAGTCTTAGAAGGCTAAATAAAAGATGAAATTTAAGCTATTGATAGGCTCTATTTTAGCCTTATCTATCAGTTCAATGGGTTATGCGCAAACGGCATCTGATACGGCAAAAACAAATGAAGGCAATGCGTCACCCCTTACGGTAACTACGGCAGCGTCTACAGCACAAGCCGTATCCCCATCGCAAACGTTAAACGTGATGGCACCGACGCCCACCTCGGTTTCTGTCTCCGATTTAACCAAACGTTTTAACTCAATGATGCAAAATAAAGACAATCCTAAAGGGGGCCCAGACTGGATGGACATGTTTCATTTAGGCGGCTTGTTGAACTTGGACGCTTTTGATGAAACAAAACCTGAATTTGGCAAAAATGGTCAATCGCGCCGCGATGATCTTTCGATTGCGACAACCAAATTAAATATTGATGCGGACGTGAATGATTGGGTGAATGGGCATGTGGGGTTATTCTACTCCGATACTGACTCACGCTATTATCGCGCAAACGATGTTTCGACTGATGGTATTCGAGTGGATGAGGCTTACGCCAAAATAGCAAATTTCAATACGTCGCCTTTTTATTTACAGGCGGGACAGCAATATTTGCCTTTCGGTCATTATGACCTCTATCCGATTACCAAAACCTTAACGCAAGAATTATCGGAAACACGCGATGTATCCGGCGTTGTTGGTTTTGTCGATAAGAGTGGTTTTTCAGGCAGTTTATATACACTGGATGGGCTTAAACGAACGAATCACAGTAATCACGATTCACTGAGTAATTACGGTGCCGCTTTGGATTTCTCCGATTTAAATCACGTGGTGACCTATGATGTGGGGTTGGATTATTTAAACAACATGATCGATGTCGGCGAAATTAGTTTTAATTTAGCGAATAGTACTTATGTGAGGCGCGTTGGAGCCATTGCGGCGTATGGAGAAGTCGCACAAGGACCGTTTAGTTTTGGTGTAGATTATGTCACTGCGTTAACCCGCTTTTCGACAACTGATTTAAGTTGGCAGCCTCGTCTTGGGACAACTAAAGGTGCACAACCTCGTGCGGGAACGGTTGAAACGTCATATGCATTTCCAATCGCTGGACACGATAGTAAATTAACGGCCAGTTACCAATTGACGCGTCAAGCGCATAATGTCAATGGAGCGACAAATGCTTTGAATTTACCAAAATATCGGTATTCACTCGCTTGTGGCTCGATGATTTTGAAGAATACGATTGTTGCTGTGGAGTATCGTCGCGATAAAGATTATCCGCCACAAAATGGTGGAACAAATTCGTTTGATAATGCGCTTATTTTACGATTGACATTATTATTAATGTAATTATATTGCAGCCGTCAAACGTTTAGTCGGCTGTGTGTTGAAATGTTTTTTTAACTGAGGAGAGGCGAAAATGGAAATATCTACAACTACAATACAACCTACGGTGATATTAAAACCTGGGAAAAGCGTCATCGGTGCTTTTTTCTTGGCGTTATTTTTAGGGCCTTTGGGATTAACTTATGCCAACATGCTGGGTGGCATTATTCTCATGATTGTGTTTATGATCGCGGTGGCTGTTAAAAATGGATTTATCTTGGCTTTTTTATTGTGGATTGCCGGTGCGGTTTGGGCGATTGCTTTAGCGAATAAACATAATAAGAAAATCTTTCGCTATTACGGCATTGATTTTTGTGCCAAGAAAAAGAAAGAATCTTAATTTTGAATAAGCGTAACTATTCAGTGTATCCCTTGAAAAGAGTGAATAGTTACGAATGAAGAAACAAATTGACCGCTGTCAAAAACCGATCTCAAAAGAGTTGCGGGCGCTATCGCTGCATCCAGTATTAAAACAAATCTATGCGAACCGTGATATCCAATTAGCGGCAGATCTGGATTGTTCTTTACATTCTTTATTGCCATATCATGCGTTAAAAGATATTGATCGAGCGGTTGATGTGCTCGTGATGGCTTTGCAAAAAAAATATCGAATTTTGGTTTTAGGCGATTACGATGTCGATGGAGCAACGAGTACGGTGCTTGCTGTGCGTTTATTACGATTGATGGGCGCTTCGCACGTTGATTTTTTAGTGCCGAACCGATTTGCTGATGGGTATGGTCTCACGTCGGCCTTGCTTGAGCAGGCGATGACGTATCAGCCGAATTTAATTTTAACCGTAGATAACGGCATTTCCAGTGTTGAAGGGATTCGATTAGCCAAAGAACGAGGTGTTGAAGTCGTTGTGACGGATCATCATTTAGCCTCAGACGAATTGCCCGACGCTTCTGCTATTGTTAATCCGAATCAGCCACAGGATCAATTTGCCAGCAAAAATCTAGCCGGTGTGGGTGTTGTCTTTTATTTAATGCTCGCTTTACGTGCTCGTTTGCGTGAAATAGGCTGGTTTCAACAACTCGAATTACCCGATCTTAACTTAGGCCGTTTTTTAGACTTAGTTGCTTTGGGAACAATTGCTGATGTGGTATCGCTCGATCACAACAATCGTATTTTAGTTTATCAAGGTCTTCAGCGTATTCGAGCAGGGTCGTGTGTTGCGGGTATTTCCGCCTTGCTAAAAGTAGCGGGACGTTCTCAATCCACCTTAAAAGCTTCCGATATCAGTTATGCAATCGCACCCAGGCTCAATGCAGCAGGTCGGTTAGAATCGATGATGTTGGCGGTGAGCTGTTTATTGACGGATGACCCCGAAGAAGCCTTATCGATCGCGAAACGACTGGATCAACTGAATATCGATCGTCGTGAAATCGAAAAAAATATGCATCAAGAAGCGCTTCATTTTATTGCGCATCAATTAACGCTCGCTGATAAAGCGTTACCGCATGGATTGTGTTTGTTGAATAAAGCTTGGCATGAAGGCGTTATTGGTATTCTGGCAGCACGTATTAAAGATCACATTCAACGGCCCGTGATTGTGTTTACCGAGCAAGATCGAGACCAGGAATGGCTGCAAGGTTCAGCGCGATCTATCGAAGGATTGCATATCCGTGATTTGCTCGATCGTATTTCAATTCAATATCCTCATTTGATGAAACGTTATGGTGGCCATGCGATGGCGGCGGGTATTACGATTCATCGACAGGATTTTACACAATTTAGCGCTGTATTTAATGAACAGGCCAAGCCTTTTTTTGATGATTTATCGCGACAAACCATGGCATTGATGAGTGATGGAGAATTACCGTATACGGATATTTCAATTGAATTTGCCCGATTACTGCGCGATGCTCAACCCTGGGGACAAGATTTTTCGGAGCCTTTATTTGAAGGGCGTTTTAAATTGATACGGCAATTTATGATTGCGGAAAAACATTTAAAACTGGTTTTTTTGATCAATGGACAAGCCGTCGATGCGATGGCATTTAATGTTGATGCTAAGGTATGGCCCAATTATCGGTGCGACTATGTGCATCTTTTATATCGATTGGATTTGAATGAATTTAAAAACAAAACGCAGTTGAAATTAATGGTCGAGTATATCGAGCCGAGCTTATAAGAGGAACAGGATATGTTTGCTTTTTCTTTGAAACAATTCGCCACGAGTCTATTGCTTCCTGATCAATCTTTGAAAGACGTATTATTTTACGATGTGGCCTATGACAGTCGCAAAGTAAAACCGGGCGATTTATTTATTGCTTTGTCAGGCGAACGTGTTGATGGCCATAATTTTATCCCTGATGTTGAGCGAGCTGGCGCAGCGGCTTTATTGGTAAGTCGACCGGTTCAAACAAAACTACCTTATTTGGTCGTGCCGAATGTATTAGAAGCGTTAGGCCGATTCGCCTCTTATTGGCGTCATCAATTTCATATCCCGATCATTGCAGTAACGGGCAGTAATGGAAAAACGACGACGAAAAATATGATCACGTCGATTTTATCGAAGGCAGCCGGTTCCCCTGATTATTGCTTGGCAACACAAGGGAATCAAAATACCGAAATTACCTTACCCATTCAATTGCTGCATTTGAATGAACAGCATCAATATGCTGTTTTGGAAATGGGGATGAACCATTTTGGAGAAATCGAGCGATTAAGCCACATCGCTGAGCCTTCAATTGTGGTTATTGTGAATGCTTTTCCTTCGCATTTGGCGGGTGTGGGCGGGACCGTTGAAGGTGTTGCTCGTGCAAAAGGAGAGATTTTTGCGGGGTTAGCGGCAGATGGTACAGCCGTATTAAATGCAGATAGTGAATTTTGTGGTTTATGGAAACAATTACTTTGCGGTCAAAAAACAGTGACATTTGGAATTGAAAATGAACCAAATATTTTAGCAAAAAACATTGAGTTAATGAAATCAGAATCATGTTTTACTTTAGTTTCACAAGAACGTACTATTGAGATTAAATTGCCGCTGCCAGGCCGCCATAATATTTATAATGCATTAGCCGCCACCGCCGCTTGTTTAGCGGCAGGCATTTCGCTACCAACGATTAAAATAGGCTTGGAAAATATCGAAATGGCAGGTCGGCGATTGGAAATGATGCCGGCAATAAATGGTGCAGCCGTTATCGATGATTCGTATAATGCAAATCCCGCTTCGACGCAAGCGGCGATCGATGTATTGGCTATACAACCGGGAAGAAAAATTTTGGTCTTAGGCGATATGCGCGAATTAGGTCTTGATGAAAAACGTTATCACGCAGAAATCGGCGACTATGCCCGACAAAAAGGCATCGATGATTTGTTTTGCATCGGTGAATTAACCCAAGAAACCGTTAAGCATTTTGGCCCGCATGCGCAGCATTTTGAGTCGAAAGAAGCGTTAATCAACCTCTTAAAACCTTTGCTTCGTGGAATGGTTACCGTGGTTGTGAAGGGTTCTCGCTCGATGGGGATGGATGAGGTGGTAGCAAAACTGGTTGTATCGTAAAACGCCCGATGAGGGAGAAGAGTCGGGTTTAAGTCAATTTTTAATATTTGCTAAGTGATTAATTTTATTTTTTTTATACTCGTGATCGTTTCGACTTGCCCTGAAATCGTTTTTAATAACAAAAATCCTTGCGTGTTAATTCCTTGAACGTTACCTATTATGGTTTGTGTTTCTGTTTCAGCCTGAATTATTTTGTTTTTTAAATAATCGTATCGATCCCACGTTTTCAAAAAAGAGGTTAATCCCTGTTGTTTGAACAGAATGAGTCCTTTGAGGCAATGATCAATGATCAGGCCGATCAGTTTATTTCGATCACAAGCCTCTTGAAGTATTTGTGTTAAACTGATCCAAGGTTGAGTAATCGATTCGCTGGGAGTATCACTCATATTGACGTTTAATCCTATACCCATAATGATGAACGTTCCCTCGGCTGAGGCCGGCATTGTTTCAATCAAAATACCGCCTAATTTTTTATGATCAAATAAAATATCGTTCGGCCATTTTAAAGCGACCTGTGTCGCACTAAATTCGTTTAACGCTTCAGCAACGATGACTCCGATAGCAATGCTTAATCCGGACAAGTCAGCGGTTTTAATGGTCGACAATAAGGAAAGATAAATATTGACGCCAGCTGGAGAAATCCAATGCCGTCCTTGCCGTCCGCGGCCTTTTATTTGTTGCTCGGCTAAACAAATCCAATTTTTACGAGGATGATGCGTTTTTGCCACTTCAAGTAAATAACGATTCGTTGAATCGAGCGTATTGAAACATTCCATTTTTTCGATAGACGATAAAACAGCCGGTGAAATGTTTTGTTGAATGATTCGACTATCTAAGATGGAAGATTGAGTATTTGAATCTAGACTGCTCAATGTTGACATTTTTACATCACCTCGGTCTCGATGAATAGCGACAAACCTTATCATTTCTCATTTTGTAGTATGTTCCGAAATTGTTCGTATTGCGTTTGATCGACCAATTGAGGTCGTAATGTAAATCGCGGTATCGTCGCAAACCACGCCTTTTCATTGATCGGATTATGCAATTCTGGATGATTTTTCGCAAATAATAACCAACTCGAATGAGGGTGATTTTTTAAATAAATGGCGCCCGCTTGAACGGCTTTTAAAAATAATTGGATGCGAGGATCATGGGTATTTTTGGTATGCGTGATAAAAATCAATTCATCATAATAGGGCATGCCATTTTCTTCGGGATAAAAAACACGAACGGGTTGATGAACCAGTTGAAATTCATAGGGTTCAAAATTTCTCATGGCACCCGTGATGATGTCGACTTTTCCCGAGAGTAGTGCTTGCGTGAGATTATAGTGCACGTTAACGAGCGTGACGTCGGACAATGATAAACCGGCACTGGCTAAAACAGTTTTTAAAATAATGCCGCCCGTGTTAGCCGAGCTATAACCGATGCGTTTTCCTTTGAGATCAGCGATAGCATGAATGGGGCTGTTTTTTAATACAACAAAACAATCGAGCGGTCCTTCTATGAGTGTACCAATCGATACGAGCGGTAACGTTTGTGATTGTTGTTGTCGTAAAAATTGCGGTTCATACGTAATGCCAATATCCGCTTTTTGTGCAGCGACAAGTTTGACCGTGTCTGTTGGATCGGCCGGTGGAATGAACGTAACATCCAATCCATATTGTTTGAAATAACCCTGCTGTTCGGCGACAAATAAAGGCGCGTGATCTGGATTGATAAACCAATCGAGCATAACGGTTAAATGACATTGTCGCGTACAACGGTCCGGTGTTGATGCGGCAAGAGCAGAGCAAGTGACACAACTGAGTAGTAAAGCGCCGATAAAATAAGCTATTTTTTGTTTGCTCATTTCCATTTCTCCCAAGGAATTAACCAATGCAATAATCGATCGATCGAAAAATAAAGACTCAGCGTGAGTGCGATGATGATGAGTAAAACTGCGAACATTAAATCAATTTGCAAACGCGCGTTAGCATTGAGCATGAGAAAACCGAGTCCACGACTTGCGCCGACCCATTCGCTAACAATCGCGCCAATCGGTGCAATGGCTGTCGCGACACGTAAACCGGTTGCGAAAGAAGGCAGGGCGGCTGGTATTTTGACGTGCCACAAAATTTGCCACGGAGAAGCATTCATGGTTTGTGCTAAGTTAATCCATTGCGGATTGGTGTTTTTCAATCCATCATAAAACGCATTCGTGATAGGGAAAAACAACATAATAATGGTGGTGATAATTTTTGTTGCCATCCCGTATCCAAACCAAACGACAAGAATCGGGGCGATCGCAAAAGTGGGGAGAGCCTGACTGATAAGTAAAATCGGCATAAACCATAATCGTGCCGGTCTAAAATAAATCAAGATAATAGCGCTCGTCATGCCAAATAACGTGCCAAACATGAGGCCTAATAAAATTTCAGTGAGTGTCGGGATGATTTGGGAGCCAATCAATGGCATTTGTTGAAAAAGCGTTTGGATAACGGTTAATGGCGCAGGCAATAAATAAACCGGGAATTGAAAAATCCAAATGATTAGTTGCCAGAGAAATCCCAATGAGAAAAGAATTAAGCAAATGCGGAGAAATGCGAGGATTTTTTTATGTTTCATAAAAACCCCTCGTATGCTTTTTTTAGTTCGGCAAACAATTCGTTTTGAAATGCAAATATTTTTGGATCAGTAAGATCTCGTGGGATATTTCCTTCGGGTTTGAATGTTGCGATGACTTTTGCGGGCGATCCACTGAATACATCAATGCGGTGTGCTAATCGAATAGCTTCGAAAGGATCGTGTGTAACAAAAATCACAGAACGATCCGAGAGCCATTCAGCGGCGAGCTGCTGTAAATGCCATCGTGTCATGGCATCTAATGCTGAGAACGGTTCGTCCATCAGCACGATCGGTTGATCGCACAGCCAAGTTCTTGCCAGGGCAACACGTTGCCGCATGCCACCCGATAGGGTGTGTGGCATTTGATGAGCAACGTGCGCTAAATGCATGCGTTCGAGCGTTTCAAGTGCTCTTTTTTGAATAGCGGGTGTTAATGTTTTTTGTAATCGAAAGGCGAGCGCGACATTATCAATGACGGAAAGCCAGGGTAAAAGTAAATCTTGTTGACCCATGTACGCGATGCGATGCGTTAGTGATTTAGAATCCGATGTTTCAAGTTTTACCGAAAACGTTTTTTCATCGGCTCGAATATCGAGGCCTGCGATCAAATGCAATAAAGTGCTTTTCCCTACGCCGCTTGGACCTAAAAAACAAGTCCATTGTTTAGCGGGTAAAGTGATTTCGAAATTTTCAAATAACGTTTTTTGCTGGTAAGCAACATGATTTACTAAAAGACGAATAGTAGGTGGCACTGTACAAGATTGGACTGTCATCATCACAATTTCCCTCCGCCGGCATTATCCGGATCAGGTTTATGGGTCGTTCAACGAACCTCTCAGCCGAAAAGATGTGTTCCTTAGCGCGAACACAAATAACGTTCATCCAAAATCTGAACATTCTTGTTTCGTTACTATCGCGATAGTAACGAAATTTTTTACTTTTCTAGCTCCCCAATGAGATGTCATCATGAATAAATTTAGTTCGGCTGTCAATGCCGAAAATTTTAAAAAACCGGATCGACGTTTGATTGCTTCAGTCAATAGCGAGTGCTGCATTAGGCCAATCTAATTCATATTTATCGAGCACCTGGGTGCTTTCTGGGAATACTCCTTGATACATGAGCAGCTCTTCATGGCCAGTTTATGGATCTACGCTCAGCACATAAGAGTTCTCATTTTTGTCAGCATCTTGGCCAATGGCAAATTGGCCAGGCTGGTTTACACCGTTTAATTTGATGTCAATAGGTAGCGCATTGGGTTGGAGCTTTAAAATAGTGAACTGAAGCTGAAAGTCATTGCTATTATTGTGTTGTTCTGTAGAGAGATGCCTGTTCAGCATATTCTGAGAAAGCTTTTGATTCAGCTGATGGTGTTGAATGAAGGCTTTTAAAGCGGTTTGGTAAGAATCATCATTCCCATTGCTATTAGCGGAGGAAACATCCGTTATTCCAAGCGCATACAGATCGCCATGATAAGGGAAAAGATAATAAGTCCATTGACCTTTATTTAAATAATAGACTGTGCTTGGGTTTTGACTGCCTTTCAAATATTGAACGACGACATCCCCGCCATAGGGCGAAAAAATGGAGGAATAATCGATATAATGGTTACCGTCACTATCGATCACAAAGGCATTTTTTAAATTTGCATATAGCCCAGAAACCTGTGGTAAATTGAAAGCAACTTCAGTCGAGGAAATTGAGGTGTGCGGTTTGCCATTCATTTTTTGCTGGCCAAATTGATAGATTGCTAAGTTATCGTTAAAGATATCTTGTGTTCGGTTAGTGTTACCTAAAAGTTCCAGTGTACCATTATAGTAACCGGGGCGAATATCATAAGGCAGAGGGTTAAAGGACTGAATGCCAGTCTCAAGGTTAAGCTCTGGGGATATGTTTGTTATAGAAGCCGCGCCTTTCTGTGCATTAAATAAGTGGATGAGGTCATCGCCAGCTGGAAATCCGCCAATATAAAGAGCGCCATTCCCTAACGAATCAACAGAAAGATGAACGGGCCAGTTGCCAAAACTCGCCTGGTCTTTTAATGCAAGAGCCTTTGGATTTACAAGCGGGGTTTGGTTATTTAGGTCAAAAATGTTAATAACGTATTTATCGTTAGATTTAGTGGACGCTAAGAACAAGTTTTGCCCAAAACAAACGGATGTTGTAAACAAAAGAGCAAGCATAGTAATGATTTTTTTCATAGACATTCTCCCTTTGAAGTACTGGCATTGATAGCCGTATGGAAATATTGAATCATTCGGTGCCACAAAGGCCCCGATTTACCCGTGCCGATTTGCTGATGATCGATGTCAATGATCGGCATGATCTCGCGCGTTGAACTCGTAATCCAAACTTCATCGGCATTGAATAATGCTTCTTTTGTGATGGATGTTTCTTGTATTTGAAGATGGTTTTGTTTGGCAAGTTCTAAAACGATATCACGGATTACACCGCCTAAAATAAATTCTCCGAGCGGCGGTGTTTGAATCACATTATCTTTTACAGTAAATACGTTACTGCTCGCGCCTTCCAATACATAACCGTTTCGTATCAATAAAGCTTCAGTCGCTTGATTATCTTTCGCGGTTTGAGAAGCGAGAATATTAGGCAGTAATAAAATTGATTTAATGTGGCAGCGATCCCAGCGATGATCCGGATAAGTAATGGCTTTAAATCCTTGCTGTAATTTTTCATAGCCGGGCGGATGCAAATCCATCAAGAAAACAAAAATTGTGGGTGCCGTATCAGTAGATGGGAATAAATGATCTCGTTTGGTATCCGTACCCCGTGTGATTTGCAAATAGATTGATTTTGTTTGGTGTGTGATTTGATTTTGTTGGAGTAATTCATGAATGAGCGAAAGCCATTGGTCGTTTTGAAAAGGCGATCTAAGGCGGATGGCATCGAGGCTGCGATTGAGTCGATTGAGATGTTCTTGTGCGTGAAATAATTTTCCGTGATAAACGGAAATGACTTCATAAACGCCATCGCCAAATAAAAAACCGCGATCGAGAGGCGAAATGCACGCCGCCTCGATCGGTAAAAATTGACCGTTTAAGTAAACGATAGACATTTATTAGCCCTTGACGATAGGCGTAATCGTCGGGAGCTGTGTGCTTGAAAAAAGACGTTTAAAATGATCAATTAAATGCCTTAACCAACCGCCTTTTTCAACGGTTTCAAAAGCAACGAGAGGTTGATTCGCAATGATGTCATTGTTTTGTTTGACAATCACTGTCCCGATTGTTTGCCCTTTGTAAATCGGCGCTTTCAATGTCTGGTTTAACTGTACCGTTAATTGAATATTTTGCGCGACGCCTTGCGGGACAGTCACAGCAAGACTATGTTTAATACCTGCAGCAATCGTTGTTTTACTGCCATACCAAATGTGTGGGTTGGCCACGATTGTCCCCGCTGGGTAAATCGATTGGGTTGTGTAAAATCTAAATCCGTAAGTTAATAATTGGACTGCTTCATTAGCTCTCATTTCGTCAGAAGGCGCGCCTAAAATGACGGCAATCAATCGCATATTGCCTTTAACGGCAGAAGCGACTAAACAAAATCCCGCTTCATCCGTATGGCCAGTTTTTAAGCCATCAGCACCAGGGAATCGCCATAATAATCGATTGCGATTGGGCTGACGAATGCCGTTATATTCAAACCATTTCTCACCGAAATAGTGATAATATTCAGGAAAATTTTGTACGATTGCTTGCGCCAGTAATCCTAAATCATGCGCGGTAGTGTAGTGATTCGGATTGGGCAATCCATTCGAATCCATATAATGCGTATTAACCATGCCTAATAGTTGGGCTTGCGTGCTCATCATGTTAGCAAAAGTATCTTCAGAACCCGCTAAAAATTCTGAAATTGCGACGCACGCATCATTGCCTGATTGAATGGCAATGCCTTGAAGAAGTTGTTCAACAGGTACTTCTGTGCCGACTTTAATAAACATTTTCGATCCGCCCGTTCGCCATGCTTTTTCGCTGACAGGAACACCCGTGTCCAATTTAATCGTACCATTTTGCAGTGCTTGGAAAGTGAGGTAGATAGTCATCAGCTTAGTTAAACTGGCCGGCGGTAATCGAGTATCCATTTCTTTTTGCGTGATAATTTTTCCGCTATTCGCGTCCATGAGTATATAGGCTTTTGCGTCAATGGTGGGTGGGGTTGGAATTAAAATGGGTTGAGGAGGTTGTGCGGGTGCATTTGGTGTTGGCAATGTCAGTAAAGGGGCATCAGCGTAAGTGAGACTAGTCAATCCGACAAAGCAAATTGCAGCAACGGCACATAAACGCATTATTTTTTTCATGCAATGGGTCCTTTCAGTAAAATTTTAAGAATTCTATCATAAAAAAAAATGACTTAAAGCAACAATCCCTAATCAAAATTGATATTTATTTTTGTAATAAAACTCGCCACGAGGCAAAAAAGCGGGTACCTGATAATAAGTTAAATAAATCGCTTTCAAAACAGTTGCACGATAATGAGCATAATTAAATCCATACCCAATGATGAGTCGATAAGGCATCCCGTTCAAATTTCTCTCTAGCACGGTATAGCGTACAAAATAAGGTGCGACCGATAGACTAGAAAGTTTGCGATCAAGATCGACGATCACCATATTTTTTTGGTTGAATTGTTTGAAGTCATTTGATAGATCATCTTGACGTCCATGTACTGTGCCAACGCCCCAAACTGCAGCAGTTTTATTTTGTTTATAGGTCAGCAAATAGGATTGCGCGTAGCTAGGGGTTAATAAAATAAATTGCTGATCTAAATAGGGCTGTAAAACAGGCTCAATTTGTTCGTAATTTAAAAACCAATTAATTTTTGGGAAATAAGGTTTGGTTTGCCAAAAGGAGAGTGGCACATGAAAAACCGCTAACGCAATGATCAATTGAAACCCCGTGTAATAAAACATCCATCGCGCATAGCGTCGTATAGTCGATGTGTGTAATACGCCAAATAAGAGCATAAATAAAAACGGATAGGCGCAGAAAACCCAGTGTAAACCGATTTTTTTTACGAATGCCAACACGGCATAAAATAACAAAGGCAGCAACGCGGATAAGGTCAATAGACGATAAGGTTTTTTGTGCAACAAGGTCAGGCAAGTTCGATAGCGTTTGACGATGGCGATTATAACAAAAGGACTGAACATATAAAACAAAAAGGCGATATATGTGACAAGATGTAGGGCAGTAAAATGACTATTTTTATTGCGTAGTTCCAAATTAAATAAAAAATTCACCCAATCATGGCTGTAATTCCATACGATATTTTGGATGAAAAAAGGCAGCGCACCTAAAATCACCAGACAACCTTTCAAGAGACGTCGTGGAATATTCGTTGCTGTTAAAAAATAAATAAAAACACATAATGCGAGAGGGAACATCAAATACTTAGACAGATAAGCACAACCCAAAAAAACGCCCGACAAAGCGTAATAATAAAAACGAAAATTATCTTTTTCTGCGAGAAACAAGCAAAAAATCCCGAGAAAACTAAATAACACTAATGGAGTATCTGTCAAAATTGTTATATTAAAAAGGCTGATCGGACTGATTAAATAAAGTAATGCAATCCCATATGCTTTTTCTCGGTCAAGCGATCGAAAACCGAGATACATTAACACGGCAATGAAATTGGCTGTGATAATTTGCAAAAAACGTGCGCAAATGTTACTGGTGCTGAATAGGATAAATGGATGCAAGATCCAAGCAATCATCGGTGGATGGTCGTAATAACCGCCCTGAAGTTGCTGTGCCCAGCCGATATATTCAGCTTCATCACCCGTAATCGGGACTAAATAGGCGAGGTAAATTTTAAGGATGAGCGAGGCAAAAAAAGCGAACCAAAACCACTGACTGAGAGAAAACGTATTTTTTCGAATGATCAAGCTATTGCTTAGTGTCATCATCTTTGCCTAATAATTCACGCATTTTTGCTTTGATGACATCAATAGCGATGCGATTTTCTCCGCCATTGGGGACAATAATGTCGGCATGTCGTCTGGAAGGTTCGATAAATTGAAAGTACATCGGTCGAACCGTTGCCAAATATTGACCAATAATATTATCCAGCGATCGACCACGTTCCATCATGTCTCTGCTAAGGCGGCGAATAAAGCAAATGTCGAGCGGCGTATCCATAAAAATGCGAATATCCATTTGTTCTCGCAATTTTATGTCAGTGAATAATAAAATACCTTCGAGGACGATGATCGTGTGATTGCCGACAAAGCGCGTTTCTTTGCTGCGAGAATGGGTTTCAAAATCATAAACGGGTACTTCAATCGATTGCCCCGCTTGCAAAGCCATTAAATGTTCATGAAGCAGGGCATGGTCCAACGAATCTGGGTGATCAAAATTGACTTTGCTTCTTTCTTCAAAAGACAGATGACTCAATGGTTTATAATATGAATCTTCAGAAAGAACTGCTACTCGTTTTGACCCAAGTTCTTTTACGATTGTATTGGAAAGTAACGTTTTACCCGATGCGGAAGAACCTGCGATACCAATGATGATGATTTTTTTGTTATTCATGATGAGGGGGTTCCTTTATTGGATAAACGCCAGAGGATTTTACAGGCTTATTTTTCTAATTCAACAAATTCCAAAGCGCGAGCGATGAGAAAAAGCAAATCCGATAGACGATTGAGGTATGGTAGTGCGCCTGGGTTGATAACATGCTGATGTGAAAGTGTGATCACACGTCGCTCGAGGCGTCGGCAAATCGTACGCGCTAGATGACAATAAGCAGCGTTTAAATGATCCCCAGGGAGAATAAAAGCATGTAGCGGTGGCAAAATAGTTTCTAGCTGATCAATTTGTTGCTCAACTGCCTTTATCCAGCGTTTCAACGAAGTTTTTTGGTTTAAACGGACATACAAAGCACTTAAATTTTTTTGGATCGATTGACAGCGTTGATTATATTTTTTAGGGAAATTGATTTGTGCGCGTGCTATGCCGATCGCGGCGATCAATTCGTCAATTGTACCAAACACTTCGACCCATAAATCATCTTTTTGAAGACGATTTTGATAAACATCGGTCATTCCTTGATCGCCTGTTTTTGTACTAATGCGCATGAGGGATTTTCCTTAAAGTATGATTTATTGATACTATAGCAACTTCATTTTGAGATGCGAAAGAATTTTTTATGTCACCAATGCTCACTATCATTCGTCCGATGACAGAGGCGGATGTTCCGTCTATTATCGAGATCGATCGCGAAATTCATTATTCGAGCTGGACTGAGGAATGGTTTTATCGTGCGCTTAAAGAACCGTATCGTGCTTATGTCGTGGAACAAGATCACCAAATATTCGGATTTGCTGTGATGCGATATATCGCTGATGAAGGCGAGTTGCTCAATATCGGCATGGCGAAACATCAGCAGCACCAAGGATATGGAAAACAATTATTTTTATATTTAATTAAAACGGCGCAGCAAAAAAATATTCGGCATATTTTTTTAGAAGTGCGCGCATCTAATGCAACAGCGCGGCGCTTGTATGAGCAATGTGGCTTTCAGCCGATCGATGTTCGAAAAGCGTATTATCAATTGCCACAGGTTGAAGAGGCGATTGTTTATCAATTAAATCTCTAATTAAATCTGAAATCCGAATACATATTTTTTTTGAAACAAACAAACAATCCGTGTATATTTAATAAGCAGAGTATTTATTAAAAGGAAAATATTTCATGAAAACTTTAATGATTATGGTTTGTTCTGCTCTTATGATCGGACTGGTTGGATGTCAAGATATGCGTGGTAGAGATGTAGGTACAGTCGCGGGTGCCGGTGTGGGCGCTTTAACAGGCGCTGCTATTGGCGGTAGCGGCACTCAGGCGGTCGTAGGTGCTACGGCGGGTGCAGTTGCTGGCGGTGTCGCTGGTCATTACATTGGTAAATCGGCAGAAAAGAACTAATAATTAATAACCCGATCGTTTCATTCCAAGCGATCGGGTGTAACTTCTATTCCTAGTCAAAAGCAATCTTCGATGATATTTTTTGATCAGTTTCATATCGCACGATACTGTCTAGGATTTCTTCTTTTGCTTTTTCTGCGTTGCGCCATTCTGCGGTTTTAACCCAGCGATTGGGCTCAAGATCTTTGTAGTGATCAAAAAAATGTTTGATCGTGTTGAGCGTAGAAGCGGGTAAGTCTTCTGGCTGATGAATGTGGTTATAAAGCGGGGTTAAAGCTTCGATGGGCACTGCGAGCAATTTTGAATCAGGGCCTGCTTCATCGATCATACTGAATAGTCCAATCGGACGACATCGAACAACGGATCCGGGCAATAGTGGGAAAGGGCAAATGACCAACACATCCGCAGGATCGCCATCTTCCGATAAGGTTTGAGGAATATAGCCATAATCGCACGGATAATGCATCGCCGTTCCTAAAAAACGATCGACAAAGACTCGCCCTGTTTTTTTATCGATTTCATACTTGATTGGATCGCTGCGCGCGGGAATTT
>MGXH01000016.1 GCA_001801305.1 Gammaproteobacteria bacterium GWE2_42_36 | reverse complement strand
GTCAGAGTGCTGATCCATCAAGGTATCGGCTCGTATTCGCATCGAAAGTATTGTAGTAATTTTCCATGCTGCAATGCGACGCGATAGGCGGGTAATTGAGCGCGTTTTTCCCACAGGATTAAAATAATTTCAATGACATAATCGAGGTGATTTTGCATATAAGCGCGTTGAGGAAAGCAAAGTCGTGTTAATTCAGCTGAAACGCATTTTTTACAATCATTTTGTGTGTATCCCATCGCGGTTGTGCGAATCCCGCCTTCTAAATAGAGCGCATTGACTAAGGCGAGGGCAGGGAGTTGATCCCTGCGTAAATGTGACAAAAACTCACTGGCATTCAAGAAAATGGCATGACCACCGAATGGTTTGACGAGTGGAATGCCGGCCGCTGATAATCGGTCGGCCGCATAATGAATCATCTGATGATGATATTTCTGATAATCATAATTCAGTGATTCCATGAGTCCCACCGCAATGGCATTCAAATCTCGGCTAGCTAAGCCTCCATAGGTGCGAAACCCTTCTCGTAAAATAAGTAAGTTACAGTAATCTTCGGCCCAAATTTCAGAATCACAGGTAAAAAACCCACCGATGTTAACAAGCCCATCTTTTTTACAACTCATCATGGCAGCATCCGCATAAGAAAACATCATTTGCGCGATTTCGAGTAAGCTTTTATCGGCATAACCGGGTTCTCGCTCTCGGATAAAATAAGCATTTTCAGCAAATCGGCAAGCGTCTATGACGAGCGGAATATCATATTGTTTTAACGTATTTTTGATCGCCTTGATATTTTCCATGGAGACAGGTTGTCCCCCATTATTATTATTGGTAATCGTGAGCATGCAAAAAGGAATGCGTTCTTTGCCGTATTGTTGAATGCATTGTTCCAGTTGTTGGACGTCCATATTTCCTTTAAAAGGAATTTCTTTGTGAGGATCTAATCCATCATTGATCACTAAATCAATCGCTTTAGCGCCAACAAACTCAATATTGGCTCGTGTGGTATCGAAATGACAATTGCTGGGAATGACGTCATTCGGTTTAACGCGAGATTGCATTAACAGATTTTCTGCAGCGCGACCTTGATGAACGGGGAAAATATGTTGTTTTTTTGTGATAGTTTTAATGGTGTTCTCAAAGTGAAACCAAGAGCGACTGCCGGCATAACTTTCATCGGCTGTGATCATAGCGGCCCATTGGTTGGTAGACATGGCGCAAGCCCCACTGTCAGTTAATAGATCGATGTAACATAATTCAGCGGGCAGTGAAAAAACATTATAGTGAGCTTCTTTTAAGGCGTTTATACGCTCTTCGGCCGTTGTGATTTTAATAGGTTCAACCATTTTGATGCGGAAGGGGGTCATTGTTGTGCGTACCATCGAAGAGTATCCTTATATTATCATCTATTGTATTGAACCCTGTTCTTATCAGCGTGCGTTCTTTGCGGCATTATCACTCACTGGTTATCGGGGCTAAAAAATGACAGGTTAGTCTAGTACCAAAATCCCTTCAATTTCAACTTGCGCATTTTTGGGGAGCGCACTGATTTCAACGGCGGCACGTGCAGGATAGGGAGGCTGTAAAAATTCCGCAAGGACTTCATTCACGATGGAAAAATGGGATAGATCGGTGAGGTAAACATTGAGTTTTACCAACTGTGCCAAAGATCCGCCGGCTGCTTCGACGACGGCTTTTAAATTGAGCATGACCTGTGTTGCCTGTGCTCTGAAATCGTCCGAAACAAGCGCCATTGTTTTAGGGTCTAATGGAATTTGTCCGGAGAGATAAACGGTGTTGCCGACTTTGACGGCTTGAGAATAAGTCCCAATGGCTTTTGGAGCATTATCGGTATGAATGATTTGTTTCATGGTTTTTGGTCCTTTGTTGTTCAGGAATGATCTTTTGTCTTCGGACAGCAAAAGCTGTATTCGATAATTCCATAATCTCACATGCTTCGTATAGCATTATATTGAATTCCATGGTTAAATAAAATCTTATTATTGAGGAGATTTTTTATGTTGAATTTTGAATTTTATAATCCCGTTAAAATTTATTTTGGAGAAGGTCAAATTGCTTCTTTGACGACGGCAATTCCCAAAGAAGCGCGTATTTTGATTACCTACGGCAAGGGGAGTATTAAAAAAAATGGCGTTTATGATCAGGTTAAAACAGCTTTAAACGGTCATGCCCATGTCTGGGAATTTGAAGGCATTGAGCCGAACCCCAAATATGAAACGCTCATGAAAGCGGTGATGTTAGCTCGACAACATCAAGTGGATTTTCTATTGGCTGTGGGTGGCGGGTCGATTATTGATGGAACAAAATTTATCGCGGCCGCGGTGCCTTTCGAGGGAGAACCTTGGGATATTCTGGAAAAGCAGGCGACGGTTACACGTGCATTATCTTTTGGATCGATATTGACGTTGCCAGCGACGGGGTCTGAGATGAATTCGGGCGCGGTGATTAGCCGTGAAAGTACGGGCGATAAATTAGTTTTTATGAATCCGCTGGTTTTCCCCAAGTTTGCGGTGCTTGATCCCACTACGACTTATACGCTACCGGTCCGTCAAACGGCGAATGGTATTATCGATACCTTTGTTCATGTGATGGAGCAATATTTAACGTACCCCGTGCAGGCGGCGTTGCAAGATCGATTTTCAGAAAGCATTTTGCAGACATTGATTGAGGAAGCGCCGAAAGTGATGCATGAACCAGCGAATTATGCGGCTAGAGCCAATATTATGTGGTGTGCGACATTAGGATTGAATGGCTTGATTGGCGCGGGTGTTCCGCAAGATTGGGCGACGCATATGCTGGGACACGAAGTAACAGCATTGTGCGGATTAGATCATGCGCAAACTTTGGCTGTTATTATGCCGAGTGTGATGCGTGTTTGTCGAAAGGAAAAGGAAGAAAAAATATTGCAATATGGCGAACGTATTTGGGGTATTCAAAATGGATCGCTCGATGAACGTATTGAGTTGGCGATTACTAAAACACGAGATTTTTTCGCGGGCTTAGGTGTTAAAACTCGACTGCGTGATTATGGCGTTGAGGCCTCGGCTATTCCGAAGTTGTTAGCGCAATTAAAACGACATCACTTAACGGCCTTGGGTGAGCATGAGAAGATTGGTTTGCCTGAAAGCGAACTGATTTATCAGGATTGTTTGTAATAACCTGCGTTTGATATCCTGTCGTATGGACGGCCTGAGAGTGCTCTCCCAGGCCGAATTTTGGGCAGCCCCTAATAAGGAACGGGAAAACGAATCGTGAGGAAAAGCAAGGCCGTCTGTTCAGTCATTCGTTTATTCCTATCATAAAGTTTTAATTGTTTTTTCGTTCTATAAACAGTAGTATTTTTTTCATCGATATTTTTTTAAATAGGAATTTTCCCTTGAAAATAAGTAAAAATCGGCAATTGCTGAGTTATATTTTGTTGTTCACGGTCGTACTCTTTATTGGTCAAGAAGTGTTTTTAGTCGGTGAGCAAGGCCCCAATGTGGTTTTGGCGGCGACACTGCGTACGGTTTTTAAAATCCCTGTGAGTATTTGGCTGATGATTGCCTGGTATTGGGGGTTGCAAGTTGTATTGTATGCTGGGTTTGCGGTATTAGCTTGGTTGGTTGGAGTCTTGTCCTTCCAGTATACCAAACTACCTGATCAATATTTTTTCAAATGGGGCTTTGGATTGTGGTTTTGTGCCGCGATTGGCTTATTTTTTGCGAATGAAATCTGTTATCCTTTTTCTGCTTTTGGTCAGTTGTTTTTTTTCTTATTTCCGATTTGGTTGGCGTATGCTGTACTTATTTTAACGATGATTCCCTGTGTGATTTGCGCGTTATTAGCCGGCTTTCGAGCGCTGCAATGGTTGAAACTTTATCATAAAATAGGCTGGCTTGTTTTTATCGGATTGGGGATTATTATTGTCGGAACAGTTTCTGATGCGATGCACGAGCGAGCGGCTCGGGCGGCGCCTGTTATTCCGCGGCAACTGCCTAATATTTTCATCATCGGATTGGATGCCGTTCGGCCCGATCGATTAAATTATTATGGCTATACGAAGAACGCCACGCCAGCCATTGATCGATTTTTGAAGGGATCCACTAATTTCTCTTTTTCTTTGACGCCTATCGCAAGAACCTATCCTGCCTGGGTTTCTATTTTAACGGGGCAATATCCCAAGCACCATCAGATTCGGTTTACATTAACCAATCCGGCGGGCATGGATTTCTCTCATACTTCTTTGGCATCCATTTTAAAAACGTATGGTTATAAAACTGTTTTTGCGACAGATGGTAGACGCTTTAATAACTTAGGTGTTGAGTTTGGGTTTGATCAACAAATTGGGCCTTCAGGAACCGTGCGAAATTTTATTATGTACCTGGTCGATAATCTACCGTTGATTGATTTGATTTCCAATACGCGATTGGGAGAGTGGCTCTATCCGGATATTCCTGGGAATCGAGATGAAGTGGCGACTTACGATCCGAGAACTTTTATCAGTCTGCTTGAAGAGCAATTACCGCCCAATTCTCTTCAGCCGATTTTTGCAGGCATTCATTTGAATTTAGCGCACTATCCGTATGAATGGGCAGACTCTCCACTCGATGCTGATACGTTGAGTTATTCTCCGCTATATGACACGGCGATTCCTCGTTTAGATGAGCAGTTCAATCAACTGCTGACGTATTTGCAAACGCATCATTACTTGGATAATGCCATTGTTGTCGTCATGTCTGATCATGGCGATGCTTTTGGCATTGCGGGCGATCGTTTAATTGCTACCGCTACGTTTGTTCGAGGGAAGAATAGCGCGGCGAATATTGTAGACAAACTTAACGCCTTGCAACCGGGTAATAAAGAACTAAATACTTCAGCGGGACATGGCACGGATGTTTTGAGCATGGCGCAATATCGAAACTTATTAGCCTTTCAATTATTGGGTTTTTCAAATGACACCCCTGCGACAATTAGCGCGCCGGTTTCATTGATTGATATCAAACCAACCATTTTGTCATTGTTAAAAATTCCGGATCAACAATCGGATGGTTTGTCTTTGGCGCCTTATTTGCAGGGAAAAACTTTGTCATTTAAATCGCCGAGATCTATTTTTGTCGAGCTCGATTTCACGCCTCTTGGCATTCGTTCGACGGATATTTCGATGCCGAACATCGTTTTGCAAAGCGCCGATGTGTTTGAAATCAATCCCATTAATCAGGAAGTGATGCTAAAGCCAGACATGATTGCGCAGTTATTGCCAACTAAGCAGAAAGCAGTATATGCCGGAGATTGGGTATTGGCACTGTACCCTTATGGCAGGGAAAATAAGCTTTTCCCTGTGCTGGTCAACCAAAAAACGGGGCAATGGACGGATGATTTAACCACAAGTTTTGCTCGACGCTCTCCAGCGCAACAACTGTTGCGAGAACTCAAGACGTTTTATGGCCATGAAGTGACGGATTATTTAACGGAACCTAAATTTCGGATAAAAAAGCACGCGACTTGATAAGGTCCATTTTTCAATCGTGCACTGAGAAGTAAATAGCGAATCCATTAACTTTGTTGAGAAGTTTGTAATCTTCCCAGAATTTTTTTACATATTGCGATGTGTCATTTTGATTATTAGCGGGGGTCATTGCATCAGGCTGCAAAAAAAGTTTCATGTAAGGAACGGCTTTCAATTGTAATGAGGAGGATGGCTTTTCATTGTTAAACAGGAAAGAAGAGGTGGTGACTTCTTCCCGTTGAGTCGGGAGTGTTAGTCTAATTGGTTTTTCTTGCATTGGCGATGGGATGTTATTTTTTGGTTTTGTGCGTTCATGGGAGTCGGCTAAGTGGTTATATAAGGTAAAGGTTCGAGGCGTCAGCCACATCGTTCGTTTATTGTTTTTATAGAAGATGATTAACGAGTTGAGTGTTTTTTTCTGGTTCATGATGGAAGTATGGAGCCGATAAAAAATATCGGCGATGAGTAAGCTAATTAAAATAACAATCAGCAATTTGACCCAGAAATCAATTACTGTCGGCCATTGATGGTAGTGATAGGCCATGATTAAGGCAATGATCGCTATGCTAATAAACAATAATTCGATATGTGCTAGCAGCATGTGATTGATCCTTCAGTCGTTCGAATAACGCTATCCTAAAGTGAATATTGATAAACGTCAAAGTCTTGGAAATGTTTTATATAATGGTACTGGCTCCATAAATCCTTAAAAGCCTTGCTTTGGCTGAAAATTTTTATGTAGGGAATCGATGTTTTTTCACCATACACGGTGGCTGGCGTTGTCACGATAAAAATCAAATCAGGTTTCTTTTTTTGTAGAAGATGCGTGGTTTGGTTAATCCAAAAATTAAGCACAGCGGATTCGAGATGATGTTGTTGCAGAATAACTCGCTGTGTATGACTTAGAAAATAATCATGAAAAGCGTAGGCGTTAATCGATGTTTCGATGTTCATAGGATAGGCGTATTTCATGGATCCGAAAAAAAACGCTGTTTGATGTGGTGCATTGATTTGGATGAATTGAATGAGTTGTTGCGCCGAGGGGGTTGTGTTTTTTTTGTTTTGATAATTATCTTCATATCGCGATAGCGCGAGTGTGAGTGCTATTATTATCAATAAACAGGTAATACAAAACCTCGTGATTTGCGGAAAATCTTTCAGCCTGAGGTGATGGTTTTTTCTTAACAATAAGCGCGCCTGTTCATCTACCAGCAAACACAGTAGGACAAAAACAAGAGCGAACGCAGGAAAAGCATGATAGTACCAGCTGTTTCCTTGGAGCAGGACGATGAATAAACAGCCCACAAGATTGATAGCAAACAACATGCGAAATGTTTTTATTTCATCGGCTTTGCTTGGGCTAGACATAAAGAGGCAAAGTGTTAACACACTCATGACGACAATGATTTTTGTCAGCAAAACATTTAAGCCCATGCTGACGGTGATCAAAGGGTAAATTTTGAGCGCGACAGGGAGGATTAAAAAGAAATATTCTGGGGTGAAAATAAATAGGGCGTATAAATAGGCGATTTGAACCGCTAAAATCAACAGGACTTCCAGTCGAAAACAAGCAGTGCATTTTTTTTGTTTAATCCATAACAAGCCTTCAGTGAGAAAAAACAATATTAAAAAGTGAGGCTTGATTGCAAAGGCAATACCTGCCAACAATCCCATGGGGATCGTTATTTTTTTAGAAAATTTTTGTGAGTGATTCATCAGCAATCCGACTTCGATAAGATAAGGGAAAGCAAACAAAATCAGGAAGTGTTCTCGTTGGCTAAATGCATCGGCGGGGAGCAATAAAAAGCTGATGGCCGACGCTATTAATAATAGCGTGGTTAGCTTATTTGAGCTGTGGCTTTGTTGGAGCAGTTGTTGAATGAGAAACAGGCTGAAGCAGGCCGCCGCATAAATATAAATAAGCAAGGCGGTGATTAATTTTAATGAAAAGAGATGTGCGATTAAAAGAACCGGAAAATAAAGGAATAAAGCCATTGGGGTATTTGTGTCGAAAAAATCTTTATAATAGCGCTCGTGATGGAGCAGATCTTGTGCCAATTGAATAAGTCGAGCGGTATCCGTACAGATGCTTACCTGCTCTTGTAAGAAAATAGTGGTGATCAAGAGGATCAAAATGACGCCCCAGCGTTTTAATACGATGCTATTTTGCGGTAACAACACAATAGGCTCCTTAGATAGAGGTGGCAGTATAAAAGATAAAAAATAAGCGTGCAAATACGGTAGTTGATTATTCTTAAGACGCTGTTAAACCCCGTGGAATAGATAGCGATGGTTGTTTGTGCGTTATTTCAGCATTGCGACCAGTCGATTCAAGAAACTTTACACAATCGTTTGCTGCTTTATCTATGGCACCATTGCTGGTTTTATTTTTTATGTAACGACTCGATACAGGCGTTAGCCATGCTTTAATAGTTGCGGTGGATGGTCGTGGTTGAGCTGCAAGTATATCCGTAGGTCTGCTCGGAGGGGTTACGATAGCGACTGGCTTTCGTTCGATTTTGCGAGCGGTATGTAAATGCTTGACTAGTTTGATGATTCCATAGATAGATAACGGGATTATCCCCACTATGCTTCCGATTGCTGTAGTGATTCCGATTATAATTAGTGTTGTTTTTAACCAAGAAGGAAAATGCCAACGACGTTGTTTTTTAGGCGCTTCTTCTTCGATGATGGCGAATTTGAGTCGCGCGCATCCTGTTCCCAAACCATATAATGCGGCGAGTTCTTGTTTTTCTAATTTATTCAGTTTTGTTGATGGACCTATTTTGCCATCAGTTGTTTTTTCCGCATATTTTTTTGGGAGCACTATAATAGTATTTTGAAAGTACGCATAATGATCCGGATGTTGTTTTAATATTATTCTGGTTTGATTTAAAGTTAAAACTGTCCCCCTAAAAAAATCCTTCCTCAAACTGAGTGACTGTTTGAGCGCGCTATCTTTGATCGTTGTCAGGTCTGCGCCTGCAAATGTTTGCAGGCTATGTTGGTAGAGTTGTTTAAAACTATTTGAATCTAAGGGATCGGTAGGAAATTGTACTATCGCTTGAGCTAAGAGGTTTTTGTTCTCGGGGTTTTGATTAACCAATAGGAGTGCTTGAGATAACGTTAGCGTGATGTTGCTAAGTTGAACGTTTTTGAGTATGACGTTTTCAAGCGATAGCGTGCTTAGATTCGCGTTTTTGATGCGCGCGCCTGTCAGATCATGGAGGCCGTGTTTCAATAATTTGTCGAGGGTTTGTTCTGCGTCATCGAGATTGTCGTCGGGAAATTGTATCGAGACAGAGGTTAAGATCCTGTTTTCTTCTGGATTTTGGCCAATTATTTGTAAAGCTTGATCTGAAGTTAAGAAGGATCCATCAATTTGTATGTTTTTAAGTATCGCCCCTTGAAGGTTTATGGATATTAGATCTTTCCGATTTCGAAGATCAATTTCGGTGAGATTTGCGCCAGCAAAGCAATGCAATCCGTTAAAAAGTAATGCATTAAACGCATCTAGGATGAGCGGTTCAGCATGAAATTGTACGCTGTTTGAGAATGCTAAGAGCTGGTTATTGTCAGGATTTTGTTCAATGATTCTCAATGCTTGAGTTAAAGTTAGGGTGGTTCTGTAAAGTGTCACGTGATCCAGTTTTGCTTGAGAGATATCCATGTCAGTAAGATCGAAACCACTGAGGTTTATATTATCAAGGTTTGCCGTGGAGAATTTTCGAAATCCCATCTGATAGAGTGCACGGAATTGATCATGGGTTAAGGGTATTGCTGGATTAAAATCGAGGTCGATTATTTTCGGCGTGATACTTTTTTTAACCCGATCCCATTTTGGGCCACGAGTTATGGCAAGCTCAGCCACGCCTATAGCAGGCATCTTGTTAATGATAAGGCTTTTAGTGTAGAAATGGGGCATCTTAAAACCCTTACTGTTTATGTTTTTATGAAGAAATTACTTTAGTAGCCGTAATTATTTTTTGAACTGATCTAAGAGCGCGAATTCGCGTTAAAGATTTCTTTGTTTATTGCAAATGATCATCGTCGATATAAACCCGGTGTGATCATTTTCGCGCAACAGTGTTTCTTTAGTTCTATTTTTGCAAATAGTGGATAATAGCTTTGATGACCGTCTGAAAATTAGAAACGCTCGTGGAAAATTTTACGTGTGCGACGGATTCGTACAAGGGGAGATAAGAATTTCGTAATTCCAAAATACGTTCAGGGATATTTTCGGAACCCAATTGAGGGCGGTGGTGTCGATTATATGTCGTTCGTTTGATTTGTGAAGAAACGTCCGTATACAGATAAATCACCAAGCCGGTATTTGCAATGAGGGTACGATTTTCTGGCAAAAGCACGCTCGTGCCACCCGTTGAAATAACGGTTTGATTGATTTGCGATAATTCTTCTAAGACTTTTCTTTCACGTTGATGAAAACTTTCTTCGCCTTCGATGTCAAATAACCAAGAGAGATCAACCCCTGTGCGCTCTTCAATAATATGATCGGTATCGTAAAAGGCCCAATTGAGTTTACGTGCGAGCTGTCGACCGATGGTCGTTTTTCCCGCGCCCATGGGGCCGATCAAATAAATGTTGTTCGTCATCTCTTTCATGGTGATACAATTTTCGGTGTTACAAAAATTAATAATTCACGTCGAGTTTCGACATCTTTACGATGTTGAAATAATACACCAACAAGCGGGATTTCTGAAAAGAAAGGTACACGATTAATCCCTTTTATTTTGGTTTGTTCATAAATGCCGCCAAGCACGACTGTTTCTCCATTATGGATGTTGACTTGTGTGCTAATTTGCCGTGTATCAATTGTGGGAACTCCTTGTACTTGCGCGCTCGAGCGTTTGTCCTGATTGACTTGTAATTTTAAAATCAGATTATTGTCGGGTGTGATTTGAGGTGTGACGCTCAAGCTTAAAACCGCTTTTTTAAAGGCTGTTTTGGTTGAGTTTTCTCCAGCGCTTTCCTGATAAGGAATTTCTTCTCCTGCTTGAATCATTGCGGTTTGCTGATTGGCCGTGAGCAATTTCGGATTTGAAATGATGGTTGCTTTTCCTTCGCTTTCGAGTGCTGATAATTCCAAATCAAGCAGAGTTGTTTTCGATAACGTAAAAACAGCGAGCCCGCTATTGGCGGCGGACATCGATATCGTAGGCAAATCAACATTGAATTGATTTGAACTGTTTCTGTTTTTGTCGAAATTCGGATTGGTGCTTAATCCATATTCAATGCCCAAATCTTTTTCATAATCATTGTCGACATTCACGATGCGCGCTTCGATCATGACTTGCTTATTGGGTTGATCAAGTTGGTGGATGAATCGATCAATGTTTATGAGTTGATTTTGTGTGTCCTGAATCAGGATGCTATTCGTTCGTTGATCGATAGAGGCATGACCGCGCGTTGATAATAACGGCTCATCTTTTTTCGTTAATAATTGTAAAATGTCATCGGCTTTCGCGTATTTCAAAGCAATCAGTCGTGTGATGAGCGGTGCACTTGCTTGCAGCAGCACCCCTTGTTTTTCTTGTTCAGCTATTTCGTTTATTGGCGCGACATAAAGAATGTTACCGAAGGCTATTGTTGAAAGTCCTTGTGACTGCAAAATAATTTCAACGGCTCTTTGCCAAGAAACGTGTGACAAGTTGATGCTGATATCGCTCTGTATCGACTTACTTAGAACGATATTAATGTGTTTTATTTTGGCGAGTGATTGAAAGGTTTCTATCAGAGAATAATGCTGAAAATTAATTTGTAAATCGTGTTCATCGCCCGTAATAACTTGTTTGGCAAGGCTCGATGATTGGGTATCGACAGATGAGTCGACTTGTAATGTTTTTGAAATGCTGTCGAGATGCGCCAAAGATTTTTCGAGAGAATCTTCCTGTGCAGGATTTGTGGATGAAAGCGCAACGGAGGGTAAATGCGGTGCCGTTGTGGCTCGATGGCAGCCCGCGAGTGTGAACCATAAAATGAGTAGTAAACAATAGTTTATTTTATTCATAACGATTCTCTTTGTATTTGATTTGGCGCTGTAAAAAGGTAGGTTGCACTTAATGTCGCGCTAGCCTTGTCGATGTTCATCTGAAAAGCCGCTATGCCGAGCGGGTGGGTTTCACCCAGAGAGAGTACGAGGAAATGCAAGAGATCCTCTGGTCGGCCGGATGCTTTGAATGTAAATGCGCTGATAGAAAGTGATTGATCGCGATAAATGTCTTGTTGTTCGACGACATATTGAGGCAAGGCGTATTGCTCGGCGAATTGGGTTATTTCTTGCGTGAATAACGCAGGATCTGTGATGAGATCTCGTTGATATTCTGCATCGTAAAGCCTTTTCAATTGATGATATAGCGTTTCATATCGTTCAGTTTTTTTTATGTTCGATAGAGTGTTTTGATAACGCCATTGCAATTGTACGGTTTCGGCTTGTAAATGCGCCAGCTTTTTGAGGACGGGTATGAAAAAAACAAGGGTGAAAAACCCAACTAGTAATCCATAACTGATTATAGGGAATTGTTCGACGAGACAAGCTCGAATGCTGTTAAATCGAGAGATCATTATCGCAGTTCCCTGGCGTTAATGTGATGAGCATGACCGTGGTATTTGATGCGGCTGTTATGATCGTTGTATGAACATTTTTGATGGAGGGCAGTTGTCGAAGTTGTGCAATCCAATCGTTCACGGAAGTTTGTGTGGGGACGATTATTTCGAGCGTGATAACGCCGGGTTGTTGCGCTAGTTTTTTCAATGTAACGGAGGGGGGCCATTTTAAAAAAATGCTGTTTAATAAGACGGTTAATTGATATCGCTCGAAGCGATATTGCAAAAGTTGATGAAGAGATTGTTGTAACTGTACGCATTGTTGAAGTAGTTGTTGGTAACGATCTTCCTGTAGGGAAAATGATTGAAGAGATCGTTGAATTTGATTATTTTTTTGCAGGCGTTGGTTGCATAAGTGGTTGAGCCAAGTATGGATTAACCCAAACGTGATAGCGATCAGCAATAATAGGCCGATCGGCCGTTTGAGCTGACTGATGTTTTTATAGCGCTGATTATTTTCACGCCAAGGTATAAAGTTAAGGTCGTGCATCATGTCCTCGCAACGCTAAGCCCAACGCAATTTGAAAAGGTTCTTGATAAAGTGTATGGGGATGAGCGCAGAAATCTCGGTTTTTAACGATAGATTCAGTATAGACGGCGCTGTCTTCGCGTACTTCATCGGTATAAGTCGATGGTGAAGCGAGGATAGGCCTGTTATTTTTAAATCGGAAAGTACTAAGCGGGTCGGCCAGTTGTGGGGTGATTGAATGATCCTGAGGTGACAGCATGTTATTCCACAAAGTCGATTGAGGCGGCGAGAGATAAATGGTTGAGAGTGGGGTTGTTGCTAACAACAATCGACATTGTTGGAGAAAAGAGGCGAATTGTTCTGTTAACTGAGATGTTGGAACCGTTTGGTTCAATAACAATGTTTGTTCGTGAAAACAGAGCAATCGAGAAGTTGCTTTCATGATGATCAGGTAGATGAATGCCGAGGCCGTTTTTTCTTTTCCAAGCGCTCGTTGAGCGAGGCGCAATAAGGCGCAATGTTCCGGTTCAATCGCTATGCAGTTGAGGCCAAGCGATTTGCTGAGTTGTGTTCGATCCGTGATTTCCTGTTGTTTAACCGTAAAGACTTGAATGGTTCGCTCAGAAGGCGTGGCTTCGTGATGCGTAAGAGGGCGAAATTCAAAGCATAAAGGCTCGGCGATTTCTGGAAAATAATAGCGAGCTTTTGTTTTTAAGCTATTCAGAATGTCGAGATCACTCA
>MGXH01000015.1 GCA_001801305.1 Gammaproteobacteria bacterium GWE2_42_36 | reverse complement strand
AGCCGTTCGTGGCGCGACGAAATCCATTCATTTTTCAAAATTTGTGAAATGCCCAGAATGCAATGGTTCCGGTGCCAAAAAAGGCAGCAAACCGATTAAATGTCCCGATTGCGACGGCGTCGGGCAAATTCGTATGCAGCAAGGGTTCTTTTCTGTTCAGCAAACCTGCCCAAACTGCCGCGGTCGCGGAGAAATTATTAAAGAATATTGTACGAAATGTCACGGACAAGGCCGCGTTCAACAACCGAAAACGCTCTCGATTAAAGTGCCCGAAGGGGTTGATCAAGGGGATCGCATTCGCTTGAGCGGTGAAGGCGAAGAAGGATTACATGGGGGCCCGACGGGCGATTTATATGTCGATATTCATGTGCAAGCCCATTCAATTTTCACACGTCGAGGCAATGATTTAGTTTGTGATATCCCCATTAGTTTTGTTTTAGCGGCGCTTGGGGGAGAAATTGAAATTCCGACGTTAAATGGCAAAGTTAAACTGAAAATACCTGAAGAAACCCAATCGGGGAAAGTCTTGCGTGTGAGAGGAAAAGGCGCAAAATCTCCTCGAAGCCCTTCACATGGAGACATTCTCTGTCAAGTTAGCGTTGAAACGCCGATCAAGCTCAATAAAAAACAAAAGGCCTTGCTCGAAGAATTTGAACAATCGCTGCAAGAGGATAAAGTCGACCACAGTCCACAACGTGCGTCGTGGTTACATCAGGCCAAGAAATTTTTTGAAAACTTGGCGACGTGATGAGCAGCTGAAGACTTGAATAAACGGGCCAGATGAAATTGAGAATTGTGGTAGGAGAGAAATCAGGTTAGGATTGCGAGGATTGAGGGGCGTGGTCGTTTTTTTGTGATGACGTTTATGTTATCACGCGGCTCGATCACGGGATCCAGTTCGTTGGTTGAAAAATTATTCTTGGATCCCGCGACTTAATCACGGGGCGACAAATTATCGCGAAGCGATTCTTTAATGTGGTTGAAAAAGCTTTGAAACAAGGGTTAACACACATTTTGTGATAGAACTAAACTAAAGGTGCATTATGTTAAAAAGAGTCCCTATGACGACACAAGGGGCAGTCAAACTGCGAGAAGAATTACAACAGCTGAAACATGTTGAGCGTCCGCGCGTTATTCAAGCAATCGCCGAAGCAAGAGCCCATGGTGATTTAAAAGAAAATGCGGAGTACCATGCCGCTCGCGAACAGCAAGGTTTTATCGAGGGGCGTATTGGCGATATTGAAGGAAAATTATCGATGGCAGAAATTATCGATATCTCCAAAATCCCGCGTCAAGGTCGAGTTATTTTTGGAACGACCGTTGTTTTATCCAATCTTGATACTAACGAAAAAGTTACTTATCAAATTGTAGGCGATGATGAAGCCGATATTCAGGCCGGTAAAATTTCAGTCAATTCTCCGGTTGCACGCGCCATGATCGGCAAAATCGAAGGTGATGAGGTGATTGTTAAAACCCCGGCGCTTGAAGTGCATTATGAAATCGTCGAAATTCGTTATGAATGACGCGGCTGATCAGCCTCAGTTGAATTTTCAAGAAGCGAGTTTTTTATTGAGTGCGGCGAAATTGCCGCAGTTGCCTAAAGATGAGGGATTTGAAGTCGCGTTTATCGGGCGATCGAATGCAGGTAAGTCGAGCGCTCTCAATGAATTGACCCACCAAAAACAATTAGCGCGAGTCAGTAAGACACCCGGGCGCACGCAATTAATCAATGTGTTTTGTATTGATGATGAGCATCGACTCATCGATCTGCCTGGCTATGGCTATGCGAAAGTGCCAACGGAAATAAAGCGCGAATGGCATCCTCTCATCAACCAATACTTGCGCGATCGACACAGTCTGCACGGTCTTATTTTGCTCATGGATATTCGTCATCCAATGAAAGCTATGGATGAGCAAATGCTCGATTGGTCGGCCGCTATTCCGTTGCCCGTGCATATTTTGTTGACGAAATGCGATAAATTAACACGTAATCATGGCATGAAAGCATTGCACTACGTGCAAAAAGCGTTAAAAGCTTATCCCGATTATTTTACCGTGCAATTATTTTCCGCGATGAACCATATTGGCGTTGATGAATTAAAACGGACTATTCACCACTGGAAGCACTTTGCCTACGACAAAAAGGATAATGACACTCAATAAGATCATTAGGCTTTTTGTTATTCTTGGACTTGACTCGAACACAGGCTAAAGAACCTGAGTTCGGGATAACGGAAAACAAACTAAGGCCAATCGCAACCTGCTTTCTTATCCTGAGCGCAGGCTAAAGAAGAACTCAGCGGCATGATAATTCTTGCATTTTGAAAGATCTGTTCTATATTTCAAAAAATTGATGCCACATGAGCCCCATTATAATGAGAATTCAATCATGATAAAATCCGCTAAATCCTTTTTGCCGCCGTTACTCAGCCTAACCATTTTAATGTTGGGGTGTAGCGCTTTTACCACGTTGCTCACGTTACGCATTCATGCCGAAGGCTACACGTCTTGGCTTGCTGGCATTTTGACAGCGGCCTATTACTTTGGTTTTGCCATCGGATCTTTTGAAACAGAACCCCTGGTTGTCCGAATCGGACTTATTCGTTCTTACGCTGCGCTGGCCGCGCTTTTAACAGCGATGGTTTTGATTCAAGGGTTATTTTTCATCCCCTGGTTATGGGTTGTATTACGGTTTATAAGCGGTATTTGCGTGGGCACACTGTTTATCGTTATTCAAAGCTGGTTATTATGCTACAGCACGTCTGAAACACGTGGGCAAATCTTAGCTGTGTATATGACTGTGTTTTATGCCTCTCAAGGCTTTGCTCAGTTATTATTATTTTCAACCGACCCCAAAGCCATTTTCTTTTTCGTGCTCACGGCGATTTTCTGCGCTTTATCGATCATTCCAGTTACAATGACGTCGACCCAATCGCCTCAAATTGAAAAGCGGTCACCGATGAATTTACGGCAATTATTTAAAATTTCGCCGGTAGGTGTGCTAGCTTGTTTATTTTCTGGCGGGATTTTAAGTTGTCTTTACGGGATTTACCCGATGTATATCAGTCTCATGGGATACTCAATCCATGAGGTTTCTGTTGTCATGGCCATGGTGATTTTTGGTTGTATGCTGCTTCAATATCCCGCCGGTTATATTTCTGATCACGTCAATAAACGCATGATGTTGTTTTTCTTGTGTCTGATTAATATGGGCATTTGCTTGCTTGTGATGATTTTTGCGCACCATAATATTTACTTGTTCGTTTTTCTTTCATTTTTACTGGGCGGATTTATTGCTGTTCTTTATTCATTGGGCATCAGCTGTTCTTCTTTGAACCTGGGTCAAAAAGATATGATTGCCGCTACACAAGGCTTATTATTCGCTTACAGTTTAGGCGCTGTGTTAGGGCCGCTTACCGTTCCTCTGTTCATGCGTACCTTAGGTCCCGCCGGACTTTTGATGTTTTTTATGGTTTTGCTAGGTTCTATTTTGATTATCATTTATATTTACCGAAACAGAAAGCCTGGCGCTTTAGCCATTAATGACGTTATTTCGGAGAATCCATCATCATGACCTTAACCCCTATTCAAAAACAATCGTTGAAACAAAAAGCGCATGCTTTAAAACCTATCATTTTATTGGGCCAACACGGGTTAACACCCGCGGTTCAATTGGAGATCGAACGCGCGTTACTGACCCATGAATTGGTTAAAATTAAAATTCCTGGCGAAGATCGTGAAGAAAGACAAGCGATTGCTGAGGCGATCTGCCAAGAACGTGAAGCAGCGCGTGTTCAATTGATTGGCAAGACTCTGGTTATTTATCGTAAAAAAGAAGAAAAAGAAAAGCCACGCTTGCGAACCAAACGTATTGTTAAGCCCACGAGTCGCACATTCAGAAAGCCGGCTACTCGCAAAAAACCTATGCGACGCGGCGCGCCAAGACAGCGATAATTGATGGCAGAGGAAAATCATCGAGGGGCTGCCGTTTTTTTGCGACCGTTAAGTGCATTTACAGGGTCATAGCGTTAAAAAGTGTGCGTGTTTTTATTCTATTTCCACGATCTCATGCACGATTTCTTCTAAAAACGGCAGCCATTCGCTTTGTTCGATGTTGTAATCGTCCGTGATTTTTTTTACGCGCATTTCTGAATTTTTGGGTCTCACCACAACGACCGGATAGTCGGCGCTTGTGATTTTTTTAATCTGTTTAACTTTTAATGATCGACGCTTTCTTGCGAGTTCGATTATTTTTACCGCGAATTCATACCAAGTTGTTACGGGTTGATTGCAATAATGATACGTTCCCCAATGAGCACGTCCTTGATGAATATGTTTGGCAACAGCCAACAAAACTTGCGCCACATCTTTTGCTGCTGTTGGACAACCGTGTTGATCGCCCACCACGCTAAATTCTTCTTTTTCTTCCGCCAGTCGTAACATTGTTTTCACAAAATTTTTGCCATAACGTCCAAAGACCCAACTGATACGAATGATGACATGCTTTTCCCATCCGTTTCGCAAAAAATCCTCTCCTGCTAATTTGCTTTTCCCGTACACGCTCAGTGGGTGGGGATGATCATCCTCGCTATACGGTTGAGTGCTTTCTCCATCAAACACATAATCGGTCGATAAATGCAGTAGAGGCAAATTATACGCGCGACATGCTTCAGTCAAATGGCGCATGGCGGTCGCATTCACGGCAAAGGCTTTATCTTTTTCTTGTTCGGCTTGGTCGACAGCCGTATACGCCGCCGCATTGATCACGATATCAATATTGTTGCAATGTTCAAAAGTGTGCTGAATTTGTGAGCGATCCGTGATATCGAGCGTATCATAATCAAAGGCATCGACGGTTATTTGTCGCGCTCGAGCCAGATCAACAATTTCAGAACCTACTTGCCCTTTCGCGCCCAGTAATAAAATTTTCATCGTTACTCTCCGGTATCAAAGCGATGGACGACGATGCGCAGTTCGATGCGATCGCCCTTTAATAACAGCTTGCTCGGCAGCTCAATCCCATTAAAATTATCATAATCGAGATATTCAATCGACCAACCTTGTTGCGCAAGATGTGCCAAACGATGCGCTGAATCAAATGTTATCATCGAGGTTTTTTTCGGCGCTGGCAATCCTCGAATCCAATAATATAAATTCGAGATGGGCAAATTCCAGCCCAGCTGTTGCCGAATTAACTGTTCCGGAGATGTTGCTGTGAAAGTTTTCCCATCAGCCGTGCGTAAAGTGAACGTTTGTTGATTCCCTTGGATGACGACTGAACCCATGCCTAAGGGTCCAAATAATGTCATTAAATAGGATTGATTATCGTGTTGTTGCCAATCAAAGTGTGCGCTTAAGCTTTGATCCGGCATTTTAATGGCCATCGCGCCTTCGGCATGCCAGGCGTGCATGGCGGTTAAGATTTGCTTGCGTGCCGGCCAGCTGAGTGATGGGGATGGTTTTTTTGTGGAGAACAATGTGGCGCAGCCGCTCAAAGAGAGGCTGAAAATAACAATAGCTATCGATTTAAAGCATAAACACAAGGCGCGATTAAGCTTACACATCTTTTGTTTTAGGGGTTAAATCTTTTTCAATCTTAACGAGTCGACCGCCGCTAAAAGTCAGCGCTACGTATCGTAATTTCATCGGCTGATTATTGGGTTTATATTCATAAGCGTACAGTAAACGATTATCATTAAATGTGTTTTGTAATACCGCGCCGCCCATCACGCCCTCGACTTGGGCTTGCGTCATTCCCGCGTGCAATTTAGCGACTTCTTGCGCAGTCATCATGTTTCCTTGCTGAAAATCAGGATGATAAACGGGTAGCCAAGAACAGGCTGATAAAAAAATACCAAACAAAAGGGTGTAATACAATTTTCGCATACATCGACTCCTAAAATACTTGGCGCAATACTAGAGCAAGAGGCGATCAAGAACAATAGGAAAATAATTTGTAAAAAAAATGATAATTTTCGGCAATAATTAAATTTATCTTCTACAATAAATTTTTGTCGATAAATTATAAAAATAAAAAGCGAGACAATATGCAATCATGCCCTTTTTATGATCACTTAGCTGAAGTAATTACAGGAAAGATCGCTAGTGTTATCACGTTTGATCGTGATATTGATGACTATCAAGGAGATTTGCCACCAGAATTTGAGACAATTGTTACTGAATACGGCAAAATATCCTTTCCGTTTCAGGATCCTCAAGTGCAGAAAATGGGATTTGAATCGTGTGTAAACCAAATTATTATGAGTGTTTTAGAAAAATTTCAAAAGCAACGTCCAGATTTGCAAGGCCGATTAACGGTGGAAATGCCTCAGATTATAAAAGGGGTAAAGGCAATTTTCCTGCGCCGCTTAACGGAGCAGGAAAGCATGCGAATTTTATTAGAGCATATCGATGAATGCCAAAACGTTAATGAATTATTAAAAGAAATTGAACAAAACTGGTATCCGAGGATCTATGCCAGATTGATAGAAAAAGAATCTCCTATTGAAGAAAAATTTAAAAAAATGGGGCAATCTGAAGAAAAACCGCCCTCGACTATTCATCAATTATTAAATGACCTCTTAACTATTATGTTCGAGGGTGCTTCTGACGAGAGTCAAGTTAAACAAAAAGTTAAGGTATTTTTCGAGCAAGCTTTAAAAGAATGTAGTTCGAATGAAAGAAAAGATTTTTTTGTGGCCTGTATTCCAGACAATAGTGAATCATTACAAAAGCTCATCACGCTGATGTCCTGTGCTTCTTTGAGCGATGCAGATTCGCCTGCACTTCGTTATAAAAATCCAGGGCGAAGACGATACGGAGTTCAGACGATATTTTTACCATTGCCTCCTTCTCAAACTGGTGCTGCCCGCTCCAATGGGGTATTAGTTTCAGCAGAGGCGAGCGCGGCGCCGCCAGCATCATCAACGCCACAACCAGGGCTAAAAAAACAACAAGCTTCATCGCCAGAAAGGAAAGGACTCTTTAGGCCTTTGTGGTAACAGATCAATAGCCTTTCTCTCGCATGCGCTAATGTTTACGGGGCGATGTTCACGCCGCCGGCCCATGCGAGCGATTTCGGCAACGCGATCGTTTTTTTCTGGCGATCATCCCAATTTTTAGGCCATGATTCATTTCACCATCAGCGCGCTGTTGAGTTCTTCCCAATAGCGGGTTTGTTTTTGATATTGTTGCATGCTTTTTAGAATTTTTTTGAAATTGGGATCTGTTTTTGAGTATGTTTCGACCGTTTGATTCCATGCTTTTCGATACGCTTGCAACATTTCTGGCGACCAATTGCGTATATGCACTTTTGTTTTTAGCAATTCTACCGCGCGTTGCTGTGAAGCTTCCACGCGTAAATAATTATCAAACACTAAATAACGACTTGCCGTTTTGATAATTGCTTGATACTGCGGCGGCAGATTATCCCACATCTTTTTATTGAAATATAAAAACAAAAACGTCGATGGTTGGTGAAAACCAGGAAAATATAAATATTTCGTTACTTCGTTTAACTTTAAATTTTGGTCGACAGACGGTGCCGAAAATTCTGCCGCATCAAGCTTGCCGGTTTTTAACGCTTCATACAGCTGATCGGCCGGTAGCATCACTGTTTTTGCTCCGAGCGCTTCAAAAATAGGACGCGCCAACCCATAGGCTCTAATTTTCAACCCTTGTAAATCTTGCGGATGATTAATTTCTTTTTTAAACCATCCTGAGGATTCAGGCGGTAACAATATCCCCGGCATAACAACCAAATTTTGATTGGCAAAATAATTATTTAAAAGCTCGATGCCACCGCCTTGATACATCCAACCGGCATATTGCATCGGTGTCAAACCAAAAGGAACGCTCGTCAATAGTTCGGTCGCCGGTTGCTCTTTTACTGCATACGCTAATCCACTAAACGCCGCATCGATTTTCCCCTCATTGACAGATTTTTCTAGCGATAAGGTGTCTACCAATGCGCCAGGCGCATAGACTTGGATCACAACTTTTCCGTTAGTCATTTCTTTGACAAGCGTCGAAAGCTCACCTGGCAAAGAGCCGAGATATTGAAGATTTAATGGGTACGCTGTTTGCAATCGAATCGTAATAATGGAATGATCATCTTGATTTTGCGCAAAGGTGATTGGAGAAAATAACACGCCTAATAAAAAAAACAGAAAAACAAACCTACCTCTAAAACCGCTCCTCATAAAAACCTCCTTATTTTACAAATACGATGACAAGATATTAATGCGTAAATTCAATAAATCCAGGGTTTTTCATTTTTATGCCATCATCTCCCTCGCATGCGCCAATGTTTGTGGAGTGATTTTCACCCCACCGGCCATGCGAGCGATTTCGGCAACGCGATCATCTTGCTCGAGATAATCAATTTGCGTTGTCGTCTTGCCGGCGATAATTTTCTTTTCGACTTTTAAGTGTCGATGTCCTTTTGCGGCAACTTGAGCCAAATGAGTAATACACAGTACTTGCGTTGACTCGCCCAGTGATTTTAGTAATTTTCCGACGATTTCAGCTGTTGCGCCACCAATGCCTACATCCACTTCATCGAAAACCAAGGTCGGCATCGTATGTTGTTGTGCCGTGGTCACTTGAATAGCTAAACTGATGCGCGATAATTCACCGCCCGAGGCGATTTTATTCAATGCTTGTACCGGCTGATCCGGATTCGTACTGATTTTAAATTCAATTTTATCCAGGCCGTTACGTTTCGGTCGTTGATCGGTGGCTTCAGTCCATACGATTTCAAATCGTCCATGCGGCATGCCCAACTCTCGCATCGCGTCGGTAATTAACTGACTTAGTCGCTTGGCCGATTTTTTTCGACTTTGGGTTAATTTTTTCGCGCTATCGGCATAATGCACCTGCAACACTTCGATTTCTTTTTCGAGCGCGCTGAGTCGTTCATCGCTATGGGCAATGTCGTGTAATTCTTTTTTCATTTGCTGATGAAACGCATAAAGCTCTTGTGGGTTCACGCGATGTTTTTTAGCAATTTGATGAATGCGTTCTAGCCGCTGATTTAATTCATTTAGACGATTGGGATTCGCTTCAATATGGTCTAGAAAATGTTTTAATTCATGCGCGGCTTCTTCGATATAAGTGGCCGCACTTTGTACGAGCTCGGAGAGATTTTTAAGTGATGCGTCAAATGGCAGCATAGTTTCAAGCGTATTGATGGTTTCATACAGTAAATCTTTTGCGGCGCCTTCTTCTTTTTCAGACAACAGCGTGAATGCTTTTTGTCCGTGCGATAACAGCGTGTCGACATGGGCGAGCTGTTGATATTCCGCTTCGATTGATTCGAGTTCTTGTTCGGATAAGTTCAATTCATCAAGTTCGTGGACTTGGTAAGTTAAAAATTCAATGCGCGCTTGAATATCATCCGTCGTTTTTTTTAAGTTATCGAAAAGTGTCTGCTTTGTTTTCCAAGCATCGTAGCAGTCATTTAATGCCTGCAACATCTCGATATGTTGAGCAAAACGATCGAGTAACATCATTTGAACGTCGGGTTTTAGTAACGTTTGAAATTCGTGTTGTCCATGAATATCGATCAAGCTATCACTTAACTCACGCAGTGTTTGTAAAGTAGTCGGTGTGCCATTGATATAACTTTTCGAACGTCCTTCTTGATCAATCACGCGGCGAATAATGCAATCCTCAGCCGATTCGAGATCGTATTTTTTTAAAATTATTTGTGCGGCGGGAATATCGGCAATATTAAACGACAGCGTGATTTCGGCACGATCGGCGCCGGTTCGTACGACATTACCGGATAAGCGTGCGCCTAACGCCAATTGCACGGCATCGATAATAATTGATTTTCCCGCGCCCGTTTCACCAGTCAAAACGGTAGTGCCACTGAAAAAATCCAGATTTAACACATCGATGATCGCGTAATTTTTAATGGCGATTTCTATTAACATATCTGCGAATAACCTCTTAATTTTTGGTTTCTAACAGAGTTCGTGGAATGCCTTAGGGCAACAATTTTCCAACTTCATTAAAAAGTGAGGAGAATACGACATTGTTTCTCGATGTCTCATCCTGGAAATTCATAGAGGATTGCCGCAGTCAAGCCGCGAGATAATAGTCGCAAAATCGATACAAAGTCTTCTCAAATCCACAATCCTCATGTTTCAATCTTATCGGTCAGTTGTTTTCCCCAATGTAATTTCGATCGCAATGTTTCAAAGTAATCGTACTGCTGCGGATGAATCAATCGCAACACAGTGCTCGCTTTTCGAACATGTATGATTTCTTGCGAAGAAAACGTCATTTTCATTTGTCCATCGCAAATAATTTGAGAACAACGAGATGCTTTTTCGAGCACTCGAATTCGAACTTGACTATTCGCACTGAGCACAATCGGTCGATGCGTGAGCGCGTGTGGAAACATCGGGATCAAGGCAATGGCGTCTAAATCGGTGTGTAGAATCGGACCACCTGCCGATAAGGCGTAAGCGGTTGAGCCCGTCGGGGTTGTGATAATCAATCCATCGGATCGCTGGCTGTACATGAACGTATTATCGACATAAACCTCAAAACTAAACATTTGAGCGGCTTGATCCAGCGTTAATGCAATTTCATTGAGCGCGGGCCCGTAGATTTCGATTTCTTTTTCTCGCTCAATATAGGCTTCGAGCATAAAGCGTTTTTCTTCGCGATAATTCCCTTTCAAAATCGCTATTAATTTTGTTTCAATTTCTTGTGGCATAATGTCGGCGAGAAAGCCCAGCTTTCCACGGTTGATGCCAACAATCGGGACATCGGCGTAACTTAATGTTCGTGCGGCGCTCAGTAAACTGCCATCTCCGCCCACGACGATGATCAAATCGCATTGATGACCGATGGCTTGGCTGCCGATCACATTAAATTTCATCGAAGGCAGTAAAGTCGCTGTTTCTGTTTCGAGCGAGAAAGGAATTTGCCATTGTTCGCAAAATGCCGTGACTAAAAGTAAGGTTTCAGAAATCCCTTCGATGGGCGATTTGGCAATAATGCCGATATGACGAAATTTCATATGCATTTCCTTTGATAATGTCGAACGAAATTAGCAAACTTTACGGCCAGATGCTAGAATCATCACAAGAAATTGCGTAAACTTTTTGCTCGCTAACTAGGATTGTCATTTATGCAGGCGCTAGACGAACGCTCAAAACAACTTTTAAAATTGCTGATTGAACAGTACATCCAGCATGGGCAACCGGTGGGGTCAAAATCATTGGCGGGACAACCGGATTTTCCGTTAAGCTCTGCAACCATTCGAAATATCATGGCTGAACTTGAAAAGGTGGGCTATTTGCATTCACCGCATACCTCAGCGGGCCGTATTCCGACGGATCAAGCGTATCGATTTTTTGTCGACCATTTGTTAATGAATAATGAATTGTTGGGCGAAGAGGCTTGTTCATTTCCTCAAGACATGGAATCTCATCCCGATACGACAGCGTTGATAAAAAATGCGTCTCAAGTTTTGTCCAGTATGACCCAATTAGCAGGCCTTGTTTCCCTGCCGAAGCGGAATCGGATTAGTTTAAAGCAGATTGAATTTTTAGCTTTATCGGATAAACATATTTTAGCGATCTTGGTTTTCAATGATCGAGAAGTGCAAAATCGAGTGATTCAAACTGATCGCGCATTTTCGGCGAGTGAACTCCAAGAAACAGCCAATTTTCTCAACGAACAATATGTTGGTAAAGATTTGTTGACCATTCGTCATGCCTTATTGCGGTCGATGAAAGAAGATCAACAAACGATGAACCGGCTAATGAAAACAGCGCTTGATATGGCATCACAAGCGTTTCAGGAAGATATTGAACAGGAAGATTATGTCTTAGTGGGCGAATCGAATTTACTGGGATTGGCGCACATCACGGGCGTGGATCGCATGCAATTGCTTTTTGAAGCCTTTACCCAAAAACAAATGATTTTAGAGTTGCTCGATAAGTGTTTAACAGCGGTTAATACGCAGATTTTTATTGGCAAAGAATCTGGCTATGCAGTGCTCGATCATTTGAGTATTATCGCGACCCCTTACCAAACGGAAGGGGAAATTTTAGGGGTGCTAGGCGTGATTGGCCCGACACGCATGCCTTACGATAAAATTATTCCCGTCGTCAATATGACGGCAAAATGGCTCAGTAATGCGTTAACTGAATAAAGGAGCAGTAAAAAATGAATAATCACTTTTCAAATAAAACCGCGGATGAACAGGCTGACATATTAAATGCGATGGATATTCTTGAGGAAAATACAAGTTCGCAGGAATCAGAAGAAATTTCTCCGTTGCAAAAAGAGCTTGTCGACACAAAAGACAAATTATTGCGTACGCTGGCTGAAATGGAAAATATTCGCAATCGAACAAAAATGGATATTGAGAAAGCACATAAATATGGGCTCGAAAAATTTGCACAGGCATTATTGCCGGTTGTGGATAATTTAGAAAAAGCGCTCGACAGTATGAGTGCAGCGGATAGAGCGCATGCCGAAGGGGTTGAGTTGACCTTGAAATTATTCCTAGAAACGCTAGAAAAGTTCAATATTAAAGCGATCAATCCACTTCATCAATCTTTTGATCCGAGCAAACATGAAGCGATTAGCGTGCAACAAAATCCTGGCGTTAAACCTAATACAGTTATTACCGTCTTCCAAAAGGGCTACGAATTATACGGGCGATTGATTCGGCCGGCGTTGGTGATTGTGTCGCAGTAAAAGGGACTGTTACAAACTAAGGCCAACCATCTCTTGCTTGTCTTCCGTTATCCCGAACTCAGGTTGAATAAGGTTGTATGCGTTAAAATTAAATTTTTTGGCGAAAAGTTATTTTATTGGCTATCCTGGAATCTTGTATAGATAAGTACAATTCAATGTTGTTATAACTGTAAATAATTAAGAGGTAAATATCATGCAAACCATGCGAGAATTTGATTGTTCTAGTAGAGATTTATTTAGCATTATTTCGAGCGTTCCTTCTCTCCAGGATAAAGAGGTAAGAGCACTTACCGAAAGAGCCTGTAATGAAAATTGGAATCCGATGCCCGCGCAAGCGTTAACAATATTGCTTAATTCTCGTCGGCTTACTCCTGAGCAAGCTGGTCTGTTTGTTCGAAATGGTCTTGCTCGCAAACCATCACTACAAGCGTTAACGAGTTTATTTCGAAACAAAGAAGAGCGTGCTCGTTTTGACGTCGCCGCTAATCAGGAGCCGGATTTTCAGCAGGCGAAGAATCGTAAAGCGCAGCTAGCAGCAGCAGAAGAGCGAGGTCGGCGTGAATTCGAGGAAGAGCGGAGGAAAGCGCAACTCGAGGAAGCACATAGAAAAGCGCAACTCGAGGCAGAGTGCAAAGCAGCAGCAGTAGAAGAAGAACGAGATCGACGCAAAATCGAGGAGACGGATAGAGAAATGCCGATCGAGATAAAACGTATGGA
>MGXH01000014.1 GCA_001801305.1 Gammaproteobacteria bacterium GWE2_42_36 | reverse complement strand
TGTAAGTTAACTTAAGGAGGTCAAAATGAAAGTGAAAGACGTGTTATTTTCCGCGGGGACGAGTGGGTTTTTTTTCGATGATCAACTCGCGATTAAACAAGGCGCAGTGCACGATGGATTTGATTATGTTGGTACACCGAAAACACCGGGTTTTAAACGGATTCGAATTGCCGGCGAAAGTGTATCTGTGATGTTGCTTTTGGATAATGGGTTAGTCGGCGTGGGTGATTGTACGGCTGTTCAATACAGCGGAACGGGTGGCCGCGATCCGTTATTTTTAGCCGAGCGCTATTTGCCTTTTTTACAAACTGAATTGACTGATTGGTTACGAGGCAGGGATTTATCGAGTTTTAGAAAGAACGCCGAAGCGTTGGATGCAGTGGTGATTAACGGACAGAAATTACATACGGCGATTCGGTATGGCATTTCGCAAGCGTTGTTATCAGCGACTGCCGCCGCACGAGGTTTGTTGATGGCCGAAGTGATTTGCGAGGAATACGGTTTGCCTGTGGTTCCGAAACGCGTACCGGTTTTCGGGCAGTCAGGCGATGACCGATACAACGCTGCTGATAAAATGATTTTGAAAGCAGTCGATGTATTACCGCATGCGTTAATCAATAATGTCGAAGAAAAGCTTGGGTTTCAGGGCGAAAAATTGCAGGCTTATGTTGAATGGCTTGCCGCGCGCATTAAAAAATTGCGTACGAATCCTGCTTATCGTCCCGATTTGCACATTGACGTTTATGGGACGATCGGTGAAATTTTCAAGAATGACACCTCGAAAATTGTCGAGTATTTGAAAACGCTTGAAAAAGCGGCGGGTGAATTTGCACTGTATATTGAAGGGCCGGTCGATCTTGGGGATCGAGAGCGACAAATTGAAGGGCTTCGTGCTATTACGGAGAAGTTAAATCAATCGGGTTGTCGTGTGAAAATTGTAGCAGACGAATGGTGTAATACATATGATGATATTCGCGCATTTACGGATGCGAAAAGTTGCCACATGATTCAAATTAAAACGCCTGATTTAGGCGGCATTCATCATGTAGTTGAAAGTGTTTTGTATTGCAAACAGCATGGGATTGAAGCGTATCAGGGTGGGACGTGCAACGAAACCGATGTGTCGACGCGCACCTGTGTGCATGTAGCCATTGCAGCACAGGCCGAACGTATGCTCGCCAAGCCAGGGATGGGATTTGATGAAGGTTATTGCATTGTGAATAATGAAATGAATCGCACAATTGAATTGTTGAAACGAAAAGGGAGATAAGGATTGGCGGGCGAAGCAGTTTTTCGCCAAGCGGCCATTATTGCGAAGTGCGTTAGTGTCGAAGCAATCCAATCCTTTGTCATTCCGCGGCTTGACCGCGGAATCCAACGTTGATTTTGTATAGACATCACGATTCACCATAATCGTGATGATACAAGAACATTCCCGGAAGTGTGCTGAATAGTTACGTAAAATTAAACATTCAAAGAGGAGCTATGTGATGAGTCAAAAAGAATTTAAGGTGTTATCACCGACAGCGATTTTAGGTTATGGCTTTCCGGAAGAATCGTTCGCGCGAGGGATTGATTATAAACCAGATTTAATCGCAGTCGACGCAGGATCCGTTGATCCAGGCGCTTATTATTTGGGCGCAGGGAAATCATTCACCAATCGCACGGGTGTCAAAAGAGATTTGACGTTAATGCTCATAGCCGGTATTGAAAAAAATATTCCGATTATGATCGGGACAGCGGGTGGATCGGGTGCTAAACCGCATCTGCATTGGTGTCGTGATATTATTTTGGAAATTGCCAAAGAGCACGATTTACACTTTAAAATGGGCCTTATTTATGCGGATATTGATAAGTCGCTCATTCTCGAGTCGATGCATCAAGGTAAAGTTACGCCACTCAGTTCTGTGCCGCCTTTGACGGAAGCGGTCCTGAATGAATCGGTTAATATCGTTGCACAAATGGGCGTTGAGCCTTTTCAAAAAGCTTTTCAGATGGGATGCCAAGTGATTTTAGCAGGACGTGCGTATGATCCGAGTTGCTTTGCCGCTTTGCCGATGATGAAAGGATTTGATCCAGCATTGTGTTTGCATATGGGTAAGATTTTAGAATGTGCAGCGATCGCGGCCGAACCAGGATCAGGCGCTGATTCTGTACTCGGCATTGTACAGTCAGATGGTTTTATTTTACGTGCTTTAAGTCCTGAGCGTAAATTTACGAGTAATTCAACGGCAGCGCATTCCCTGTATGAAAAATCCGATCCATATTATTTGCCGGGTCCTGGCGGTGTGCTCGATCTTCGAGAGGTGGTGTTTGAAGAAATCGGCCAGGGTGAAGTGAAGGTCAAAGGAACAAAATTTATTCCATCGCTTCAATATCAAATTAAATTAGAGGGCGTGAAGAAAGTAGGCTATCGAACGATCAGCATAGCGGGCACACGTGATCCCATCATGATCGAGAAAATTGAAGAGACGATTTCGGCCGCACAAAAAAGGGTTGAAATGCTGCTAAAACATGAAAACATTACGGGCGAAGTGTTTTTTCACATTTATGGTAAAAATGGCGTGATGGGTGAATTAGAGCCGTGTAAAGAAATTAGATCGCATGAATTAGGCATTGTCATGGAAGTCGTAGCCCCGACACAAGAAGCGGCGGATACGATTTGCAGCTTAACCCGCTCGACGTTATTGCATTATGGTTATGCGGGAAGGATTTCGACGGCGGGTAATTTGGCTTTTCCGTTTTCTCCATCAGATACTCCTTGCGGTCCTGTGTATACATTTTCGTTGTATCACCTGATGGATTTGCCCTCGCAAGATATTTTTCCGATTGAAACAATGACTATTTAATGGAGGCTACTATGAATCGATCCATTCTCGATTTTGCGCGTGTGATTCGCAGCAAAAACTGCAGCCCTTTTGAGTTAACGATGGATATTATTATTAAAGATCAAAAAGATTATGAAACACTCAAATCAAAACACCTGATTAACAAATCGCTTATTGCGACATTGTATGGGATCCCTGAAGCTAATATCAGTAAAGTGATCTATTTTGATTGTGCTCGTGCCATTAAAATTACGATGCAGCGAGCGATTCCGTCGAGCGCGCCGGGCGATTCGGATGTTTATGGCGCACAACAACATGGGCCGCTGCTGGGGATGACGCTGGAATTTTAAGATTGAGGGATAGAGTCGCTCGCGACAGATAATTTTAGAGGGCACGCGTAGCGTGCCCCTACAATGGTTCATCCATTGCAATGAAATCGCTGCGCGTGCCCTTTTACAATTATCGCAAAGCGATTTCTTGCCTCAATTTTTTTCGGGGTGACTTTGGATTACCAGTTGATTGCCGGTTTTGATAGCGCCCTTACAAGGGAAGATTAAAAATATGATGACAGAAACGCATCTTCGAGTTGCGGCTTATTATGCGCCCCGCGGAAGAAAACGATTACATCTGCTAGGCCGTGATTTAGCGCAGCGCTATTTGCAACCCAGTGATTTATTGGTGGGCATTATTGGCGCAGAAGGCGCTGGAAAATCGACGTTAATTCAAGGGTTATTTCCCGGCTTAGAATTAACTAATGACGATGATGGGGCGAACGTCAAACAGAATCATTTATTTTCTTTTTCCGAGGAAAGTTTTTTTTCGCCACATACATTTCATTTAGACGTGCGTTACGAATTAGCCTTTCACCAAGTATACGAAATTGTCGATGCAATTCACCAAGCCATTAAAAATAATCGGCGCGTTGTCGTCGAGCACTTTGATTTGATTTACGAAGCGCTTGGTTATAATGCACAGATTATTTTTGGCATTGGCGAAGAAGTGAAAGTTTATCGTCCTTCTGTGTTTTGGCCATCACCCCTGGCGATTAAACAAGAAGTCGACGAAACGATTAAATATCGCCTCATGGCGCATTCGGCTGAAGATGTTATTTCATTTATTTTGAAGCGAGATTACGATTTCACACCGCCTGTTTTGCATTCAGAGGTGACACATGGATTTGTGATGGCTTTTCACCAAAAACCATCGATCGATTTGGCTGAATTAGAGAAAAAGGTGCAATTGATGATCGAACTCGATCTTTGCATTAAACCCGATAAAGGAGATGTTATTACGCTGGGGCAAGATTCTGTTCCTTGCACGGGCAAACGTATTCATGTTAAATCGACAGGGGAGATTGAAAACTTTCGTTTATTAAAAGATTATAAATATGATCCGATTACGGAGCAGTATTTATTAGTGGGGCTTGTGGGTCGAGAAAAACTGGAAGATTTTAACGTGAGTGATTTTTGGAGAGAAAAATATGCGATTTATTTCCTTTGATGCGATTATCAAAGCAGTCGAACTCATGTGTTTAACAGCGGCATTTAATTTACCAGAGGATGTTTTGCAGGCCTTGAAAAAAGCGCGTGAAAGCGAAACTTCGCCGTTAGGGCGCTCTATTTTAGAACAGTGCCTTGAGAATGCGCGCATTGCACAAACTCAGCGGGTGGCGCTGTGTCAAGATACGGGCGTTGCCGTTTTTTTTGTTGAAATAGGTGAGGATGTGAAGGTCGAAGGTGGGCATTTGTATGAGGCAATTCAAGAAGGGACGCGTCGAGGCTACCAGGCGGGGTTTTTACGTAAATCCATCGTGCGTGATCCTATTTTTGATCGGACGAATACGCAAGATAATACGCCAGCGATTATTCATATCGATATTGTGTCGGGTGATAAAATCACTATTTTTCTCGCGCCCAAAGGAGGCGGGGCAGAAAATATGAGCGCGTTAAAAATGTTAAAGCCTTTGATGGGTAAGCAAGGGGTGATGGATTTTGTGGTAGACACCGTGGTGAGTGCGGGCGGCAATACTTGTCCGCCGGTGATCGTGGGTGTGGGAGTTGGTGGTAATTTTGAAAAGGTCGCTTATTTAGCGAAGAAATCTTTATTGCGTACGATCGGCGAAAAAAATCCCGATCCACGTTATGCAGATTTCGAAGCGGAAATTCTCGAAAAAATTAATGCCTCGGGTTTAGGCCCGCAAGGATTAGGCGGTGTGAATACCGCGCTTGCCGTTCATATTTTAACGCATCCATGCCATATTGCTTCGTTACCGGTTGCGGTGAACATCAATTGCCATTCGGCGAGACATGCGAAAATGGTATTATGAGGTAAAAACATGAAGAACATTACAACGCCGTTGACGGATGAAATAATTCAAACATTAAAAGCGGGTGATGAAATATTATTATCGGGCGTAATTTATACGGCGCGCGATGTGGCGCATAAACGCTTGTGTGATTTAATTGAGAAAGGTGAGAAATTACCTGTTGAGCTTGCTGGGCAAATTCTTTATTTTACAGGTCCGACACCAGCTCAACCGGGACATCCTGTTGGTAGCGCGGGACCTACAACGAGCACGAGAATGGATGCCTTTTCTCCGACCTTAATGGCGCATGGGTTGAAAGGGATGATTGGCAAAGGGAATCGCTCAATCGAAGTGATTGACGCCATGAAACAACATCATGCGGTTTATTTTGCCGCGACCGGTGGCGCGGGCGCTTTAATCGCACAGCATATTAAAACAAGTGAAATTGTTTGTTTTGACGATTTAGGTCCGGAAGCAATACGAAAAATGACAGTGGAAGATTTTCCGCTTGTTGTAGCGATTGATATAAAGGGTAACAATCTTTTTATCACAGGCCCCGCGAAATATAAAACCTCATCAAAGGTATGAAGATGACACACAAAAAACAGAGAATTTTAACCGGCGATACGCCGACAGGATCTTTACATTTAGGTCATTGGGTGGGGTCGCTTGAAAATCGTGTGTCCTTGCAAGATCAGTATGAGTGTTTTTTTATTATTGCGAATATGCATGCGTTTACAACGCAAATGACAACGCCCGCATTGATTCGTACACAGGTCGAAGAGATTGTTTTAGATTATTTGGCGGCAGGAATTGATCCGGAAAAAAGCTGTATTTTTTTACAATCAGAAATTCCGGCCATTGCGGAATTATGTTTTTTATTTAGCATGTTGGTGCCTTTGCCCCGCGTGATGCGAAACCCGACGATTAAAAACGAAATACGCGATAAAAAATTAGGAAATAATTATCCCTTTGGATTTTTATTATATCCGATTGGGCAGGCTGCTGATATTCTCGCTTTTCGTGCGGATTTAGTACCGGTAGGCGAGGATCAAATTCCGCATTTGGAATTAACCCGAGAAATTGCCCGTAAATTTGATCAACTGTATTGTGGTGTCGATCCTCAAACAGAAGATCAGGATTATGTTAAACAAGGTGGATTATTTCCGATTATCGAAGGGAAGTTGGGCCGTGTTAAACGACTGGTGGGTTTAGGTGCGCCCGATGAAAATGGACAATTATTGAAAATGAGCAAATCACTCAATAATGCGATTTATTTAAAAGATGATGCGGATACCGTTCGTAATAAAGTGATGAGTATGTATACGGATCCAAAACGACTGCGTGCAAGCGATCCGGGAACAGTCGAGAATAACCCCTTGTGGGTTTTTCATGAGTCTTTTAATGGAGATCAAGGCTGGGTTGAAGAAGCTGAGGCGCGTTATCGCGAAGGAAAAATTGGTGATGTTGAGTGTAAGAAGAAATTAGTCGAAGTGCTCAATGATTTTTTAGAACCGATGCGACAGCGCAGAAAGCAGTATGCACAAGATTCGTCGATCATCTTATCTGTGTTAAAAGAAGGAACGATGCGAGCCAATCAAATCACAGAAGAAACTTTGTGGCGTACGAAAGAAGCGATTCATCAAGGCTATTTTCAGAGAGCGCTTCGCGTTAAGGAAATTTTGTGAACCTCTTTTTATAAAACTTATGCCGAATTCGTATTTCTAACAATGCGTTATTTTGGAATTAACATTCCATGCGGACTGACTATGTATTCTTTTCCATTGTGGAAGAACATTTTTATGTTCGCAGGACGTATGGAACCTTGTTTGATGCGTAATAAAGGCAACCCGATAGGATCTCGAAGTGAAGTGGCACTTAGAATATCCGCTTTGTTGATAATTACGGCGAGGTAGGCTTGTTGCATCTTGTTGGGCTTTGCTCGCAAAGCGGCTTCCACATCCGGTTTATTCGCATAAATCGGTCGATTGACGCTATGATCTAATAAAGCTTGAGTATTTAACAGTTTAGACCAAGTAGGGACTTGATCCCCCGTCGCATTGAATAAAGAGATATAGATCATCGTTTTATTTTCGTCTGACTCAGGGGATGGTTTAACCACATTTTTCTGTGCAGCGGCTGATCTGGCTTTTTCGATTTCCTGCAAGATGGCGCTCAGTTGTGTTTTTAGCACGTTAAACCGCGTGCCGATTTCATGTTTTTCGCGCAATTCAGCTTCTGTTTCCATGGTTTTTTTGATGAGGTCTGAAACATGTTGATCCGCATATTCCTCCGCATCGTACTCATGTCGGAGTTGATGGATCGTTTGATCAACTTGGTGCTGTAGTTCTTCTAAATATTGTTTTTCGTTAGGCATAGAGACATCAAATTAAAAATTAAAATATAACCATATTGAAATGGTACCACCAATAAACGCATGAGCAAGAGATAAATTTAGTTTACAACAGCCCCATGATAAACGTAAATGCTGGATAACCAGGCGAAAAATTTTTGATATTAAAAATCAGATCGCACGAGAATTTTTTTGGGTAATTTGGCAGATTCAAAAAGAGATCAAAATTTTATGACTGATCGGCATCGTCGTCTGTTTTGTCACGGCTTGTGCTACCCATTCCTGGCGGTGAAGCGGGGGCAATAGAGGCGGTCAATGTTTGTTGGTTTTTTTCTTGTGCGGCGAGTTGAAGCAGAAAGGCGCTGAGAAGGCCGTTATATTTTTCCATGCTATTTAATACTTGTGCGATGGTTATGTTGACGATCTGTTGAAAAGCAGGAGAGCTCAGTAATAATTTGGATATAATGGAGGTATCCAAAGGAGCATTCGACTGTGTTGATGATGAAGAGCCTTCCTGAGTCTGCATAATCCCTCTTTTGATTACTATACTCATCGCATTTCAACTTATTCTATTGTTTTTCGGTAATTATTCAATGCGCAGACAGTATAGTTTATTTTTTAAAAAAAGCCCGTATTAATCCAACATTTGATTGAATAATCGAATCATAATTATTCATCATGTTTCTCACATAACGTTTTTGTGTCATCACGATGAATGATGACATCATATCAATCGTACATTAACTCGTCTAAGGGAATAAATTCATTTCCTTTTGCTGCTTTAGCTAATTCTGATAACACATCGAGTAGACAGAGATAGCGCAATGTATTTGGTGTGGTATCGTCAAAAGTGACTTTGAGCCCCAAGGGAGTTCCTTCTGTCTCCGTAAATGTAGCGCCAATGCCATAGCCTAGACACAGTGAACATAATTGATCCGCACGCCTTGCGATAGCTGGTAATAATCCTTGTTCTGAAAAAACCTCACTATAAGAAATGGGATTGCTATGTAAAGAAAACTTAAAGTTCATCGCAATAGATAATTTAGTCAGTTTTTTAATTAAGTTAGTTGGCATAGAGAATATCCTCACTTCATCCAAGAGGGGTAAGCTGCTTTTCTATCGCCCGCAATAAAATTACGAAGCCAGCGTAGAAAAACAATGGGAGAAAAACCAAAATGACTTAATACCGTAAAAAATATGGAGCAAGTTAAAGCAATAATAAATGTCCATAAACGAATATGTAAGAGAAATAATACTAAAGGAAAAGCCGCTTTTCCATCAATAAAGAAAAATCGTACGGGTCGTGCTGAGTCGCGCCAATGTGCATCCATGATCAAGGCCTTTCATATTTTATACAGTTCAGATGATAACGACATTCTAGCGGAATTAAGATAGGCTGCAAATACGAATTACTGGATTTTAAGGACAAAAAGCTTTTCTCTCGAATCTACGTTTAAAAGTTATCCATGTTAATTGCATCCGATAATGATTGAGAAATGCAAAGAACTTTGTTATTTTCACCTTATCTTTTCAATGGAGTGTTTATCATGATTAAGAAAATCGTTTGGCCCGCGATAATTTTTAGCTTGTCGAGTCTTTGTGCCTGTTCTCATCTGCAGTCGGTTTATACGACGCCTTCACAAGAAAATACGTGTATCAATTTGCAAAGACAGCAGCTTTTTTTAAATAAAAACTTAAATCACTCCTCAGCTTTTCAAGAACAAACAGATCGTATGCAATTAGAAAAAACCTATCGCGAGCAAGGATGTTATAGCACGATTCAGCGATCCAATTTGCCGACGGGCAAACAGCAGCAACCTGACGAGACGCAGGATAAACAATAAAATGCTCAAAGATTTAGCGCTTAAAAACAGAAGTTATAGACGATTTGATGAAAATGAATTTGTCGATTTAATTCTTTTAAAGGAATTGGTCGAGTTGGCGCGGCTTTGTCCATCAGCCAATAATCGACAGCCTTTGAAATATATTTTATCCAATACGATTGAAATGAATGAAAAAATATTTCCGACCATTGTGTGGGCTGAATTATTGAGAGGCCAAGCGACGCCGAAAATCGGAGAACGGCCTTCAGCTTATATCATTATTTTAGGCGACAATGCGATTAAAAAAGAGGTTCGATGGGATGATGGGATCGTTGCGCAAACGATGATGTTGGGCGCGGTCGAAAAAGGATTAGGCGGCTGCATTATTGGTGCGATCAATAAAAATCTCTTGCGAGAAAAGCTCGATATTTCACCGCAATACGAAATTCTTTTGATTTTAGCGTTAGGAAAGCCGAATGAAACGATCCTTTTAGAGACGATTAAAAACCAAGAGTATCACTATTGGCGCGATGAAAACAACATTCATCATGTGCCGAAGCGAGCGCTGGACGAAATTATTCTTTAGCGATATCTATCTATATTTATTGCTTATCTGATCAAACCGCTACAGTGCCGCGTATAGCGGCATGGTGTTGGTAGTTCTGAAAATCAAAGTCTTCGTATTGATAGTCGAAAATGGATTTAGGTTTTCGATGAATGACTAATTGAGGCAGCAGATAAGGTTCGCGCAATAGCTGTTCATTGACTTGTGCCAAATGGTTTTTATAAATGTGGCAATCGCCACCACTCCAAATAAATTCTCCGACATCGAGATCGCATTGCTCGGCGATCATATGTGTTAATAGCGCGTAACTCGCGATGTTAAAGGGCATGCCTAAAAAAGCGTCTTCAGATCGTTGATACAGCTGGCAAGAGAGTTGGCCATTCGCGACATAAAATTGAAACAGCAAATGACAAGGGGGTAACGCCATTTGATCGAGCTCGCCGACATTCCAGGCACTCACAATCAACCGACGTGAATTAGGATTATGTCGAATTTGCTCGATGACTTCAGCAATTTGATCGATGACTCTTCCATCATTGGCTTGCCATGCGCGCCATTGTTTCCCATAAACAGGGCCTAAGTTTCCTTCTGCATTGGCCCATTCGTTCCAAATCGTGACGCCATGCTCTTGCAAATAATGCGTATTCGTATCACCGCGTAGAAACCACAATAATTCATAAAGGATACTTTTTAGGTGTAATTTTTTTGTCGTAACTAAAGGAAAGCCGGCTTTTAATGGGAAGCGCATTTGATAGCCAAATGCGCTGATCGTACCCACGCCGGTGCGATCAGATTTTTCCGTGCCGTTGTCTAAAATATGGCGTAAAAATTGCAAGTATTGTTTCATGAGGTTTGACGCTTAGCGCGGTAAGCATATTTCAATATGACTAATCCAGTGATGATGAGAGGAATAGATAACAATTGCCCCATCGTTAACCACCCAAAGGCGATAAAGCCTAATTGGTAATCCGGCTGCCTAAAAAATTCACAGGAAAAACGAAAAATACCGTAAAAAAGGGCGAAAAATCCCGAGACGGCCATTTGAGGACGTGGTTTGCTGGCATATGTCCAGAGTAAAATGAACAACACAATCCCTTCGAAAAACAATTCATAGAGCGGAGAAGGATGACGTGGAAATGGACCTCCATCGGGATAAATCATTCCCCAAGGCATTGTCGTGATTCGACCCATGAGTTCAGTATTGATGAAATTACCTAAACGTCCTGCAGCTAAACCCAGCGGAACAACCGGTGAAATCAAATCCATTATGTCAAAGAAGGTATGATGATGTTTTTTGCCGAACAGCATAACCGCGATGATGACGCCGATGAGTCCGCCATGAAACGACATGCCGCCTTCCCAAATTCTGATGATTAGCCAAGGTTCATGAATAAAAGCAGCATAATCATAAAATAACATGTAGCCTATTCGTCCGCCCAAAACAACGCCTAATGCAATGTAAAAAATGAGATCGGCGACTTGTTCTGAGGTCCACCGCAGGTTGAATTTTTGGGTGCGATAAAGGATTAAACGCCATCCGACTAGAAAACTTACGGCATATAAAACGCCATACCAAAAAATTTTGATTGGGCCAATTTGCAAGGCAACTCTATTTATCGCCGGATAGTGAATCATTTAAATGCTCATCATAGGAAATAATTGAATAATCGATCGTATTATTACGGTCAAAAAGATGTTGGGCGAATTCTTGAAGCGCTTGTCGATAAACCGATCGTTTAAAAGCAATAACGCGTCTCAAAGGGAGCCAATAATTGACCCATCGAAATCCATCGAATTCTGGCGCTTGTGTGCTGTTAAAGCAAATCGTTTCTTCCGGGGCTTTGAGTTTGAGTAAAAACCATTTTTGGCACTGCCCAACACACAGAGGGCGTGAATGATTTCGAATCATTCGATGTGGCAAATAGTATTTTAGCCACTCTTTTGAGGTGGCAAGGAGTTCTACATCTTCGGGTTGCAGGCCGATTTCTTCATATAATTCTCGATACATCGCTTCAGCCGGCGTTTCATGATGCAAAATACCTCCCTGCGGAAATTGCCAAGCATTTTGCTGAATTCGCTTCGCCCAAAAAACACGTTTTTTGTCGTTAATGATGACCATCGCTACGCCCGCACGGAAACCTCTATTATCAATCACGAGCAACCCCTTAACGTATTTTTATTTATTGCCGATCAACATCAATTTCCCTGATTGTGAAATCTGATTCAGTGATGCAATATGAATGTCAATCTTCCATAAAATTTTTGTAATAAGCAATATTTTTAAGTGCGAATATTGGATTTGCATTTTTATTGCTGGATTTTTCGATGAGCAAAATGCTACGATGCCGCCGCCATATGGGGTTATATTGATAATGAGGCAGATTATTTTGTGATAAAAAAAATGATATTTATTTTTTTTTTAACAGGTTCGTCGAGCGTGTTGGCGGGAATATCGAATGACACCTTCAATCCTGAGCTACATCCTTGGTCGCTCATGGGTTATTGGGGAAGAACGTGTAAAGAGCCGATTGGTAGTTTAATTCGAGGCCAATTTACCTCAGCAAATGAAACGCTTTGGTCGACAGAAGTCGCTTATCGTTTAGCAGAAACAAACTGGTTGAGATCTTTTTTTCACCCCGTTATTCCAGTTGTACAAGTGGCAGGCAATGTGACTTATCGTGATGGATTGTATAATCATGCAGATATTGCTGAATTTGATCCTTATCTGATTTTTCGATGGGAGCAGTTTCCTTGGAATCATGTTGTTGATACGACGCTTGCTTTTGCTGAGGGGGTATCTTACGTCACTCAAGTGCCTTGGGTTGAAGAACGCTACAATGACGATACCGCTCGTTTTTTGAATTACCTCATGTTTGAGGCAACTTTTGCCATGCCGAGCCATCCTGAATGGCAGTTTTTGGTACGTATTCATCATCGGTCGGGCGCTTATGGCTTATATGGCGCTGGGAATACAGGCTCAAATAACTTAGGCGTCGGTATACGATATTACTTTTGAGGGATGGTGTTATTACGAGAAGCAAAAGCGCCGAAGTAACCCAGAATGAAAAAATCTACGCAAATAAGCGTCCTGTTTGCTTGCTTCCATCTCGAGGTACAGCTCAGGGTTCTCAAGCTCGTGAAAATTAAAATTTTCTACCGCCATATTTTTTTATACCTCCTACAAAGGATTTTATTACAGAATCCTTTTTTACTAAGCCAGTAACCGCTAGAATAACCCATCATGAAATTTAATTTGAAAAAAAAATATTCTGCCAATAGCATGTCGACACATGAGCAGTTTGCCGCATGGCTGCAACAGCCTTTAGGTCAAGTCGTTATCAACGAGGAAAAAATCGCCTTGCGTTGTTTCTGGCCTTTTATTTTGGGCGATTACCTCTTGACCTTTGGCGTGGCTCCGCAGGTTGCGCTTACAGAAGAAGCTAAAGTAAAGCATTGCTTTATGATGGTGCCATCGAATAATTGCGTGCGGTTTACAGGATCTTTTATTGTTGCTGAAAGCGCCTATCTGCCGATCCAAGAGCGCTCACTTCAAGCTATTCTGTTGCCGCATGTATTAGAGTTTTCAAAAGATCCTTATCAGCTATTGAGAGAAGCAGAAGCTGCCTTAAGTCCTGAAGGGTACTTAATCGTGATTGGATTTAACCCGTGGAGTTTGTGGGGCTTGCGTCGATGTTTTTCGTTTAAACGACAATCTCCATGGGCGGGAGTTTTTCGACCGAGTTATCGCATTAAAGATTGGTTACGTGTGCTCAATTTTCACACGGTGTCCCAGAAAAAGCTTGTTTACCAAGCCCCAATAATTTTACCGAAATGGGTATTTTTTTTAAGCCCGTTGAAAAAATTGTGTCAGATGTTTTTTCCTTATTTAGGGGGCGTTTATATTGTGATTGCGCAAAAAAAAGTGTTCGGATTGACGCCTTTGCAAAAAACAGCCTGGGCACTTTCAACCTCCATTATTCCGCAAAACGTTGCCGAGCCCGTTCGTCGGGGATTTTGAGATGAAAAAAACCGTATTGATTTATACCGATGGTGCCTGCCGTGGTAATCCTGGCGAGGGAGGCTGGGGTGCGGTTTTAAAATATGGGGAACAAGAGAAATGTTGCTCAGGCTATGAACCCCATACGACGAATAATCAAATGGAATTACGAGCGGCGATTGAAGCGCTGGCAGCGTTAAAGCAATCTTGTCATGTCGTTTTGACGACTGATTCTCAGTATGTCAAAAAAGGCATTACCGAATGGCTACCCGTATGGAAACAACGGCATTGGAAAACGGCCGACAAAAAACCAGTGAAAAACAGCGAATTATGGCGGGCGTTGGATAAAGAAGCGACGCGTCATACGGTTGAGTGGCATTGGGTGAAAGGGCATGCCGGTCATCATTATAATGAGTTGGCGGATCAGTTGGCGAACCAGGCGATTGACGAAGCGAAATCGAAGATTGAGGATTGAGGACGCATTGCGACGAATAGACAGCAATGGACGGACCGTCAGGATGGCGGATTGGGGAAATGTGCCGGTTAGGAAGGATTAAATAGAATTGTGCGGTGGCGTTGTCCACGGTAAATTAATTAAAAGAGAGGATGCAAAATGGCAGATCGTCAAATTGTTATCGATACGGAAACAACAGGTCTTCGGGTTCAAGACGGCCATCGTATTATTGAAATTGGTTGTATCGAATTAATCAATCGTCGATTGACGGGCAATCATTTTCATCGCTACTTAAACCCCGAACGGGCTGTTGATCAAGGGGCTTTAGAGGTGCATGGTTTGACAGATGAATTTTTGTCTGATAAACCAAAATTTTCCGATATCGCTGAAGCGTTTTTTGAATTTATTCAAGGGGCCGAGTTAATTGCACACAATGCGGCCTTTGATTTGGCTTTTATTCGTGATGAATTTAAGCGAAGTCGTTTTCGGAAAGATGTTGTCGATCATTGTACAGTGATCGATACATTATCACTGGCTAGGCAGCGGCATCCTGGGCAAAAGAATAATCTGGATGCTTTGCGTAAACGTTATGGGGTCGATCACATCAACCGAAAATGGCATGGCGCTTTATTGGATGCTGAAATTCTTGCGCAAGTTTATCTTTCGATGACGGGTGGACAAACAGTATTATTTTCAGAAACGGCATCCGAGTCGGCGACGCAAATCAAAGCGGAAAAACATCATTCGGCAAACGCTCAAGTGGACGCCCAGAGATCCCCGATTGTTTTTACGTCGGAGGAAGAAAATCAAACACACAGCCATTTCCTGGACCTTTTAGATAAACAGCAAGAGATGCCCTGTTTGTGGCGACAGTTAGAATCATCCACGTGATTAAAACCAGGGTGTTATTCAGCGCGGCGTTTCTGGAAGCGCTCTTGCCTTGATCACGATTACGGTGAATGGTTGCAAAATGTGTTATAGTACAGCCGAGTTTTTTAGGAGAGAGCAGTTATGAAAAAACGATTATTGCCTGTTGAGTTGAACAAGACACCACTTTTTCGGCAAAGTACGAAGCGTTGTCGAGTGAAGATGTTAAGCTTTATTTTAGTCAGCGGTTTTTTGCCGATGGCGCCTGTTTTCGCCTCATCTTTTTCCGATCATGTGGCAGCGCAAGTTTCAGATATTAAACAGTTTTTTTCGAAGGCTCCATCGACCTCTCAAACGGCAGCCTCGTCGCCTTCAGTGAATACGGCTAACAGTCCTGCGGTGACCCCGGCGCAACCTTCCGCCAAACCACAAGCGACGTCATCGATTCCTGTCGGGCGCCGGCAGATTGCGCAACCTAAAAAAGGGGCGATCCAGCAGAAAGCGGCCACAACCGATTCGATGGTGATTTCACCGAAATTTGTGCCAAAAACAGAATTATCGAAAAAAACCTTAAAATTACGTATTGGCATGACGAGAGAGGAAGTGCTGAAAATATTAGGTACGCCAACATGGGGTCAAAGTTATGCGGGAATGCCACTTGATTGGACATGGAAAAATGGGAACTGCAATCCCGTTGATGTGACATTTGATGAAAGTTTACGTGTCAATGGTTTTAATGAAGGCAGGGCCAGTTGTTTAGAAACGGAATACCAAGATGTGCCGGATGATCAGTACTTATGTGCGAATTCTGATGTGCAGGTTTTGTGTGGAGTGACTTTTAAGTATCATCCGTTAAAAAATTTCGGCGAGAAGGAGAAATCGCATCATATTTTTGTGATGGCGAATCGAGATCGAAAAAACACATGATTAAATAACGGGAATTGCGGCTCAATAGGTCGAAAATCACAAGTTATTTTGCCTGGCAATCATTTTTTCCCGCTTTAAGATGAAAAAATATGGATTTTTTCTTTTGAATCTGTCATAAACCGCTTTAGTTTGCTATTTGGCAAACTTTACAGAATACGCCATTGGTCTGCTCAGGACACTGAGGATGAATGGCGAGAATCGTTTTTAGTTTTATTGGAGAATGGAAAAGATGATTACTTTACGTAAAGTAGCTTTGTTTTGTCTAGCGATGGGTCTTGCCGGTGCGGTCAATGCTGCTCAACCAGCAACTGATTCAACGACAGCTCAGCCTGCAATGGACAACACGACTACGACAACAACTGCAACGGCAACCACGAGCACGACAAAAGCTGTTACTGCTCCAGTGAATATCAACACAGCTGACGCAACTGCATTAGCAGCCGTGAAAGGTATTTCTAAAAAGCAAGCCGCAGCGATCGTTGACTATCGTACCAAGAATGGCGATTTCAAATCAGTTGATGATTTGAAAAACATCAAAGGCTTTGGTCCGAAGACAATGAAAAGAATCGCTAGCAAAGTGACTGTCTAATCGAAAGACTTTCGAGCGAATAAAAAAGGCGGGAATTTCCCGCCTTTTTTTATGCGTGTAGCTTTTTAATCTACAGAAGCGCCGTCGTCTGAATCTTGGGACAGGGCAGCGGAATCATCAGAGTTATCGCCGCTTTGGTCGTTTTGATCGAGGTCGTCACTATAAGATGAGTTATCTGTTCCTGGTGTAGCGATCGTATCATCTGTTGATGGGGTTGCTGGCGTGGCTGTTCCAGGAGTTTGTGTAGCAGATCCTGAAGCTTGTGAATTGACTGAAGGGGCTGCCGGCATTGTTGTTACCGCAGGAGGAACAACGGGTTGAGCAGTTGTTGCAGCGGATGATGACGTCGTAGCGTTCGGAGTTGTTGTTGCCGTAGAGGCTGCGACATCAGCAAATGATGCGGTGCCTAAAACGAGCAGACTGCAAGAGGCCGCGAGTAATATTTTTTTCATAGAGGTCTGTCCTTTAAAGAATTTAACATGTTTTAATGGAAGATCGCTTCCAAAACGTTAGATATAGCTTATTTGTTGATAAAAAGAAAGAAAATTTGCCATTTTACCCCAGTAAAAAATTTATAATTGCGATTAATGGTTGTCAAATGATTATTTATTGAATAAGATGATAATGATCAAAAAATAAGCTTTTTCTGAATTTAGGGAAAAATTTATGCCAGATATAAGTATCATTTTTTGTGGTTCGGCAGGACAAGGGATTCAAACCATAGAATATGGATTAACTCGTATTCTTAAAAAAGCCGGATATTATAATTTTGCCACGAAAGAATATATGTCGCGTATTCATGGCGGCAGTAATTCTTCTGAAATCAGAATTTCAGATCATGCCGTTTCAGCTTTTGTTAACCGAATTGATATTTTAGTTTTACTTTCTGCTGAAACTTTTTCTCATGTAGCGAATAGAATTTCTCCAGATACTCTTATTATAGGCGCCTGTCATACTCTTTCCTTGCCGAATAAAAAATACGCAATCGATTTTGAGAAAAGCGCGCTCGATTTGGGATCGAAACGATATGCTAGTGCAGTCGTTGTTGGTTTTGTTTTAGCTTTCTTGAAAATTGAAACCTCTTTTTATGATCAATTTTTTGCACAATACTATGGCGGAAAATCGAAAGAATTAGCAGAGAAAAATACCATGGCAGCGCAAGCTGGTTATCAGGCTGGCGTGGCGTGTTTAACAACGAACGCTATTCCCTTTAATGCAAAGTCATCAGCTGATTTGGATAATAAAATTTTATTGAATGGATCTGAGGCTTTGGCTTTTGGCGCCATCGCGGGGGGATGTAATTTTATTGCTTCTTATCCGATGTCACCGAGTACCGGGGTATTAACGCAACTTGCGTCTCTTTCACATGAGTTCGATATCGTTGTTGAGCAAGCGGAAGATGAAATTGCGGCAATCAATATGGGATTGGGCGCTTGGTATGCCGGTGGAAGGGCATTAGTGACTACATCAGGGGGCGGATTCGCTTTGATGTGTGAAGGCTTAAGTTTATCGGGTATGACGGAAACACCGATTGTCATTAGTTTAGGGCAAAGGCCGGGGCCAGCCACCGGATTACCCACGCGTACGGAGCAAGGCGATTTAAATTTAGCGCTTTTTGCCGGACATGGCGAATTTCCTCGAGTGATATTGGCGCCGGGAACGATCGAGCAGGCATTTTATTTGATGCAAAAAGCATTTTACTTAGCCGATCAATATCAAATACCGGTTATTGTTTTATCTGATCAATTTTTTGTTGACTCTTATTTTGTCAGTCAAAAAGTCGATCCATTGTCTATGGCAATCCATGGTCAGCACATCGTAAAGACGGAAGCGACTTATCAGCGATACCAATTGACAGCGGATGGCATTTCTCCGCGTGGGATTCCTGGTTTTGGTGAAGGATTGGTGTGTGTTGATAGCGATGAGCATACCGAAGCAGGCTACATTACTGAGAGTTTTGATATACGAACGAAGATGGTTCAAAAACGACTGAAAAAGCTTGAATTACTGCAGAAGGAAATTATTACACCGGATTTTTTTGGGCCAGAAGATTATAAAATGCTCCTTGTGTGTTGGGGCAGTAATTATTTTGTTATCAAAGAAGCGCTTGAGTTATTGCAATATGCTGATATCGGTTGTTTGCATTTTTCACAAGTGTATCCTTTATCTCAAACAGTTGTTTCATATTTTACGCGCGCTCAAAAAACGATGGTGATTGAAAATAACGCGACAGGGCAATTGGCTCAGTTGCTAAAACAGCAGTTAAATGTCTCAGTTAATGCTACCTTGCTAAAATATAATGGTATGCCATTTTCGGTTGAGGAAATCGTTGCCGCGATAAAAAAATATAGAGGGGAGAATGAAAATGTCTAAACATCCTCTATTTGATAAATCGAATATCGATATTGCCTGGTGTCCTGGATGCGGAAATTTTGGTATTTTAGAATCGATCAAGCAGGCGTTAGATGAATTAGCGATAAAACCGACTCAGTTAGTTGTCGTTGCTGGTATTGGACAAGCGCCTAAAACGCCGCATTATTTTAATACGCATCTGTTTAATGGATTGCATGGCAGAGCATTGCCGGTCGCCACCGGCGTAAAAACAGCCAATCCGAATTTGCTCGTGATAGCGGAGGGCGGTGATGGCGACATGTACGGCGAAGGCGGCAATCATTTTTTACATGCCATCAGAAGAAATATTAATATTGTCCATATCGTGCATAACAATATGGTCTATGGTTTAACCAAAGGTCAAGCTTCTCCCACAAGCGGGATAGGTTTTAAAACACCTGTTCAGCCGGATGGCGTTATTTCTGAGCCATTGAATCCCATCGCTATCGCGATTGCACAAGACGCTTCATTTGTCGCGCGCGCCTATATTGGCGATATGGGCAAAACAAAGGATGTCATTAAGGCGGCCATCCAACATGAAGGCTACGCGTTAATTGATATCTTTCAGCCCTGTATCGCCTTCAACAAGATCAATACTTACCAGTGGTTTAAAGAGCATATTTATTATTTACCGAGCGATCATAATAGCGCCGATCGAGTGAATGCGTTTAGCAAGGCGATTGAAAAAGATAAATTACCGCTGGGTATTTTTTATCAAAAGAAAGCAGATTCATTTGAAAAAAAACAAAAGATTTACCAAGTTTCATGGGAGCCTTTGTATCAAAGGCATCATGATCTTAGCAAGCTCAAAAAACTCATAGAGGAGAAGTAGCCATGGAAATAAAAACCATCACGCGTGATGAATTAGTCAAACTGCAAAAGGAGAAAAAGCCATTTAAGCTAGTCGATGTATTGGATCGTAGCAGTTACGAAAAAGAGCATCTGCCGAACGCGCTGTCCATTCCGCTCAATGAATTGAGCGAAAAGGCGAGTAAACTTTTGTCGAAAGATGAATTGATCATCACGTATTGCGCCAATTTTGATTGCCCTGCCAGTACGACGGCAGCGAAAATTTTAATCAAACAAGGCTTTAAAAATGTGTTAGATTACAAAGGCGGTTTGCAGGATTATAAAGAAGGAAAATTGCCTTTGGCATGAGGGTATCAGTGAAGAGGTTTAGAGAAATGATGCTTTTTAATTTTAAAGCATCATTCCCATCGTGACAAGGTGGTTTTTTTTAGGCACTATTGTCAGCAAGGTTATTTTTTAGAAGGAAGATTGTCATGGATTTTATCGCTTTATTAATTTGTCTTGCGATAGAAAGATGGACATCGCTGGGTAGGCAAATTCGTGATTTTCGTTTACTCGAAAAGTATATTGATTTTTTTGATAAAACTTTCCCTAAGCAAACCAAGGCCGTTTCTGGGTTTTTATTTGTCTTAGCTGTTGTTATTCCCTTAGCGCTTTTGGTTGGGTTTTTTTGGTATATCTTTTCTCTGTTTTTTGTCGGTTTATTAAACATTTTATTTTCAACAATGGTTTTAATTTATTGTTTAGGAACCTTTGAACCTCAAATCACGCCTCATTTATTAAAAAACCATTACCCGACAAAACAAAAGCGTGAAATTGTCGGGATGATGATGCAAGCCAATCAGAATATTTTTGCGGTATTATTTTGGTTCGCTGTGTTAGGGCCTGCTGGCGCGATCATTTATCGCTTAATCATTTTATTGATAGATAAATATCGTGATACGGCAATCGGCCATGCGGCCACTGTGATGATTCAGTGGGGTGATTGGATTCCTGTGCGTTTATTAGGTGTGGGTTGTGCGTTGGTTAGCCATTTTAAAGGGGTGTTAGTTCAATGGGGACATCATTTGCTCACACGGCCGTCTGCCAATGAAGAGATGTTAGCGGAGTGTGGATTCGCAGCGCTTGAATTAGATCGAAAACGTAGTGAATTATCGGTTGAGGCTATTCGACAAGCGACGATGGCGTTAATTGATCGGACGCTAGCTTTATGGTTGATTATTTTGGCGGCCATTATTTTACTTTAAATTAATGATCATTTTCTATCGTGCACAAAGGTATATTTTCCTAGCGCTTTTGATTTTTTTTTCCATTCAGGCTAATGCGGCACAGGGGTCTATAAAACGTATTATTACCTTGTCGCCGCATTTGGCCGAAATTGTTGATGCGGCGGGCGCGGGTAGTGCGCTGGTGGGTGTATCAATTGAAAGCGATTATCCTTTTTTTGTTCGGTCGCTGCCGGTGGTGGCTGATGCTTACGGTTGTGACTATGAGCGTATCGTTGCCTTAAAACCTGATCTGATTATCGCCTGGGTCGGCGGAAATTCTTGGGCTGAGATCCATCAATTACAAACATTGCAGTTGCCTGTGCGGGTGATGGCCTTTGAACAGATTTCCGACATTCCGAGAGCTATTTTGATAGTAGGACAATGGGCTGGGACAACCTCAGCAGCTGAACGATTCGTCTCACAATTTAATCAACAGCGCCGTCATTTGCAAAAGCAATACGCACGGGTTCCGTCGAAGAAAGTGTTTTATCAATTATCGTTACAGCCTTTATTGACGGTGACTCATCGTTCTGTGATTAGTGAAGTGATCGAGCAATGTCATGGCGAGAATATTTTCGGGCGGGCGGTGGGCGTGGCCCCGCAAATCGGCATAGAAGATGTGGTTGAGAAAAACCCCGCTGTTATTTTGGTCAGCGAACAAGCAGGGGATGCTGCCGCTATTCAAAAATTTTGGGCTCGCTATCCGCAAATTGATGCGGTTCACAATCATCGCGTTGTTGTGATTCATTCAGATTTAATCGAGCGATATGGGCCGCGTATTTTGCAAGGGATGCAGCAAGTCTGCCAGGCGATTGCGTCGGCACAGGATTGATTGGAAAGTAACCGCCCAACGAATTATTACCGTGTTTAAATTTTTCAAAGGTAGGTGCTGCAAGCCATCTTCACATGTTCGGCATCTCAAATAATCCATAGCACAGTGTTTTCACAGATGCAGGTTTATGCAATGCAGGCGTCGCACTTAAAGCAAATTGCCGAAAAACCATTCTTGCTATTAACCAACTAAAAAACTAAGCTTATCAAAGCGAAAGAAGAGTGAGTTGTTGTCCATCGTACAAAGCCTTTCCAAATAGAATTGCTATCTACAGAGGTTGTGGATAATCTTATGGATTTTACGGGGCAGTTTTTGCTAAAAAGCCGTCAGAGGCGACGAAGCCAGGCATAGAAAATCATTGATCAACAAGCAATCGATTGTTCTTTTGAAATCCAGTATACAACAAAGCAACAAAGGCAAGGAGGACTGTATGGGCAAAATAGATCGAGTTGGTGTTTATCGATGGCCAATATTTTGTTCT